>DATEKI010000065.1:0-2356 GCA_035277545.1 Rhodanobacteraceae bacterium
ATTCGGATCGGGCACGCCGGGCAGCTGGGACGGGCAACTGGCGGCCTGCGGATTCCAGTTGCCGCAAGGGTTGGCGATCGACAACGACACCCTGTATGTCGCCGACGCCGGCAATCATTGCGTGCGCCGGGTCAGGCTGGATGCGGGCGAAGTGGAGACGGTGCTGGGGTCGGGACGCCCGGCCTACAGCAACGTCGAGGAACAGGGCGGCGGATTGCGCGCCGCGATCAATGCGCCGCACGCGGTCGCGGTGGAAGGCGGGGCGCTGTACGTCGCGGCGTCGGGCCAGCATCAGATCCTGCGGATCGACCTGCAGCATCAACGCGTCGAGACCGTGGCCGGTGACGGTCGCAGCGACGTGCGCGATGGCATCGGCGGCCAGTCGTCGCTGTCGCAGCCGATCGCGCTGGCCTCGATGCCCGGCCAATTGCTGGTGGCCGATGCGGGCGGCAACGCGATCAGGCGCCTGCGCTTTGCCGATCTTGCGCTCACCACGCTGGTGGGTTCGTCGCCATGGGAACCGGGCAGGCACGATGGCGCCGGACGCAAGGTGCGCCTGGCGTATCCGGGTGGCGTGGCCGCCGGCGACAATCGGGTATACGTGGCCGACACCTGCAACGATCGCCTGTGCGTGCTCGATCCCTACAGCGGCGAGATGAGCACGCTGCAATTCGACTACCCGCTGCACGAACCGCAAGGCTTGTCGTTCGCAGCGGGATCATTGTGGGTCGCCGACCGCAACGACCATGCCATCTTGCGCCTCGATCCCAAGCGCGGCACCTGCGAGCGGGTGGCGGTGGACGAATGAAGTTGGCTTGTCTCTCTTCCTGCGCGGCAGGCACCCGCAGGCTGGACGCGCAGGCTTCGCGAAACACTGCGTGAGAGTTCGGCCTTTCACGTTGCCGGTCCGGCAGCCACGTCTTTCCCGCCCATCGAAGAGGCAGCCAATCGGCGCGGATACAATGACGCATGCCTTCCGATTCAACGGCCTTCGACGGCAAGGCCTTCGTCCGCACCCTTTCGACTTCGCCCGGCGTGTACCGCATGTTCGGTGCGGACGACGCGCTGCTGTACGTGGGCAAGGCGCGCAACCTCAGGAAGCGCGTCGGCAACTATTTCCTGAAGCCGAACCTCGAACCGCGCATCGCGTCGATGGTTTCGCAGATCGCGCGCATCGAGGTGACGCTGACGCGCACCGAGGGCGAGGCGCTGCTGCTGGAAGCGCAACTGATCAAATCCCTGAAGCCGCGCTACAACATCATGTTGCGCGACGACAAGAGTTATCCCTACATCTTCGTGTCGGAGGATCCGTTCCCGCGCATCGTGTTCCACCGCGGCGCCAAGCGCGAGAAGGGCCGCTACTTCGGCCCGTTCCCCAGCGCCCACGCGGTGCGTGAAAGCCTGGCGCTGATGCAGAAGCTGTTCAAGGTACGGCAGTGCGAGAACAGTTATTTCCGCAATCGTTCGCGCCCGTGCCTGCAATACCAGATCGGCCGCTGCACGGCCCCGTGCGTCGGCTTCATCGATGCAGCCGAATACGCCGAGGACGTGCGCCACGCAACGATGTTCCTGGACGGCCGCAGCGATGCGGTGGTGAAGGAGCTTGCCGCCGCGATGGACGAAGCCAGTGCGCGCCAGGACTACGAACGCGCCGCGCGCCTGCGCGACCAGGTGGCGACATTGCGCAGCCTGCAGGCGCACCATTACGTGCGCGGCGCCAACGCCGACATGGACGTGTTCGCCTGCCGGGTCGAGGCGGGCATCGCTTGCGTGTCGGTGCTGTTCTTCCGCAACGGCATCAGCCTTGGATCGCGCGCGCACTTCCCGAAACTGGCTTTCGACTCCGCGCCCGGAGACGTGCTTGGCCAGTTCCTTGCCCAGTACTACCTCGACCAGCCGGCCCCCGCGGAAGTGGTGTGCGATCGCGAGCCCACGGATGCGCAGGCGCTTGCCGAGGTGTTGTCGGCGCAACGCGATCGCGAAGTAACGCTGAAATGGCGGGTACGCGGCGAACGCGCGCGCTTCGTGGAACTGGCGTCACGCAACGCCGAAGCGGCGCTGCTGGCGCGGCTGGCGAGCCGGCAGACCCTGCACACGCGCTTCGAGGCTTTGCGCGGGTTGCTGCAGCTCGACGAAACGCCACAGCGGCTCGAGTGTTTCGACATCAGCCACACAATGGGCGAGGAAACCGTCGCCTCGTGCGTGGTGTTCGGTCCGGAAGGGCCGCTGAAGAACCACTATCGCCGCTTCAATATCCGCGGCGTCACCGGTGGCGATGATTACGCGGCGATGCGGCAGGCGCTGGAACGACGCTTCAAGCCGCTGGCGCGCGGCGAGGGCGAAGCGCCGGACGTGC
>DATEKI010000066.1:0-3094 GCA_035277545.1 Rhodanobacteraceae bacterium
CGCGAGCGGCAAGGAGCAGCGGTCCATAAATGTCGCCGCGCACGCCGGCACCGCGTTCGACGGCAAACACCTGTTCCAGATCGCCGAAGACCGCATCCAGAAGATTGATCCCAAAACCGGACGCGTGCTGGCCACGATCCCTGCGCCCGGCGACGGCGGCAATTCCGGCCTCGCATGGGCCGAAGGTACCTTATGGGTGGGCGAATACCGCGCGCGCAAGATTCACCAGATCGATCCTGGAACCGGCGCCGTGCTGCGCACCATCGAAACCAGGCGTTTCGTCACCGGCGTCACCTGGGCCGACGGCGAACTCTGGCATGGAACATGGGAAGAAGAGCGCGGCGACGTGCGGCGGATCGATGCCGAAACCGGCGAGGTCCTGGAACAACTCGACATGCCTGACGGCAAGATCGTTTCAGGGCTGGAGACGGGCGGTGACGGTGACTTCCTGTGCGGTGGCGGAAACAGCGGCAGGATCAGAGTCGTGCGGCGGCCGCGGCGAAAAGCCGCTGCGGGTGAAGCATCGGGTCGGCCATAACAGCCGTTCGTGTTGAGCGTAGCGAAGCGAAGCTTCGCTAAGTCGAAACACCGCACTTCGCAACGAGGAACTTCGACTTTGCTCTTCGACGCGCAACTCGTCCCGAGTCCGTCGAAGGGCTCGGTGCGAACGGCTATTTGGCGACGAACCCTATTCCCATTCGATGGTGGCTGGAGGCTTGCCGCTGATGTCGTACACCACGCGTGAAATGCCGCGCAGCTCGTTGATGATCCGGTTGGAAACCCTGCCGAGGAATTCGTACGGCAGGTGCGCCCAGTGGGCGGTCATGAAATCGATGGTCTCGACCGCGCGCAGCGCGACCACCCACTCGTAGGCACGGCCATCCCCGACGACGCCGACGGACTTGACCGGCAGGAACACGGCAAAGGCCTGGCTGACCTTGTCGTACAGGTCGGCCGCGCGAAGTTCCTCGATGAAAATGCGGTCTGCCTGTTTCAGGATTTCCGCGTATTCGCGCTTCACTTCGCCGAGGATGCGCACGCCGAGTCCCGGACCCGGGAAAGGATGGCGATAGACCATTTCGCGCGGGAGGCCGAGTTCGACGCCGATGCGGCGGACTTCGTCCTTGAACAGTTCGCGCAGCGGCTCGAGCAGCTTCAGGTTCATTTTCTCCGGCAGGCCGCCCACGTTGTGATGCGACTTGATCACGTGCGCCTTGCCGGTCTTGCCGCCGGCTGATTCGATCACGTCCGGGTAGATCGTGCCTTGCGCCAGCCACTTCACGCCGGTGAGCTTGTGCGCCTCTTCGTCGAACACCTCGACGAACAGCCTGCCGATGATCTTGCGCTTCGCTTCGGGATCTTCGATCCCCCGCAGCGCGTCGAAGAAACGCTCCGATGCATCGACGCGGATCACGCGCACGCCCATGTGGCGCGCCATCGTGTCCATCACCTGGTCGCCCTCGCCTGCCCGCAGCAGGCCGGTATCGACGAACACGCACGTCAACTGGTCGCCGATGGCTTTTTCCAGCAAGGCCGCGACCACCGACGAATCGACGCCGCCCGAAAGCCCGAGCAGCACCTTGCCGATGCCGACGGTTTCACGCACTTGCGCGACCGCATCATCGATGATGCGCGCCGGTGTCCACAGCGTCGCGCAGCCGCAGATGTCCATCACGAAGCGACGCAGGATCGCCGTGCCGTGCTCGGTGTGCGTGACCTCGGGATGGAACTGGATGCCGTAGCGGTGGCGCGACTCATCTGCCATCCCAGCGATCGAGACGGATTCGGTGCACGCCGCGAGCGCGAAGCCCGCCGGCATCGCGGTGACGCGGTCGCCGTGCGACATCCACACGTTCTGTTCGCCCGGCAAGCCTTCGAACAACGCGCAAGCTTTCGTTTCGATGCGTGCATGGCCGAATTCGCGTGCATGGCCGCCTTCGACCTTCCCGCCAAGTTGCTCGGCCATCGTCTGCATGCCGTAGCAGATACCGAGAATCGGCACGCCCAGCGTGAACACCTGCCCGGGCGCGCGCGGTGAGTTCGCTTCGACCACCGATTCCGGGCCACCCGAAAGGATCACGCCCTTCGGCGCGAATTTCGCGATTTCGGCGGGATCGTGGTCCCACGCCCAGATCTCGCAATACACCCCGATCTCGCGGATGCGCCGCGCGATCAATTGCGTGTATTGCGACCCGAAGTCGAGGATGAGGATCTTGTCGGTGTGGATGTTGGTCATGCTTTCTCCCCTCTCCCTCCGGGAGAGGCGGGCGTCGTCCGAGCGCGCAGCGCTGGGGTGAGGGTCCGGGCCTTGCACGGCATGTGATGAAACCTGACCGGGTTGCATACCCTCATCCGGCGCTGCGCGCCACCCTCCCGCGGAGGGAGAGGGTGAGCAAGTCAGTCCGACCGGTAGTTCGGCGCTTCCTTGGTGATCTGCACATCGTGTACGTGCGCCTCGCGCGTACCGGCGCCGGTGACGCGCACGAACTGCGGCCTGCTTCGCATCTCCTCGATGTTCGCGCAACCGCAGTAACCCATCGATGCGCGCAGGCCGCCGACCAGTTGATGCACGATCGCGCGCAGCGGCCCGCGATACGGCACCCGGCCCTCGATGCCTTCCGGCACCAGCTTGTCGGCCGCGGCCTGTTCCTGGAAATAGCGGTCGGACGAGCCGCTTTGCATCGCGCCCAGCGAGCCCATCCCGCGGTAGCTTTTGTACGAGCGGCCCTGGTACAGCTCGATCTCGCCCGGCGCTTCCTCGGTACCGGCGAACATCGAGCCGAGCATGATGGACGATGCGCCCGCGGCGATCGCCTTGGCCACGTCGCCGGAATAGCGCACGCCGCCATCGGCGATCAGCGGGATGGAATCCTTGAGCGCATCGGCCACCATCGAGATCGCGGTGATCTGTGGCACGCCCACGCCCGCGACGATGCGCGTGGTGCAGATCGAGCCCGGACCCACGCCCACCTTGACCGCGTCGACGCCGGCGTCGCGCAGCGCGAGCGCGGCATCCCCGGTGACGATGTTGCCCGCGATCATCTGCAGGTCGGGAAAGTTCCTGCGAACCCACGCGACGCGGTCGAGCACGCCC
>DATEKI010000067.1:0-2095 GCA_035277545.1 Rhodanobacteraceae bacterium
CGCGTGGCGCTGGATTACGGCGTGAAGTCGCTGGAAGTCCGCATCAAGGGTCCGGGTCCGGGCCGCGAATCGGCGGTGCGTTCGCTGAACGCGCTGGGTTACAAGGTCACCAACATCATCGACGTCACGCCGATTCCGCACAACGGCTGCCGTCCGCCCAAGAAGCGGAGGGTCTGAAGACATGGCACGTTACATTGGACCAACCTGCAAGCTGGCCCGCCGCGAAGGCGCCGACCTGTCGCTGAAGAGCCCGGCGCGCGCGATCGATTCCAAGTGCAAGTTCGACAACAAGCCCGGCCAGCACGGCGCCGCCGCCAAGCGTTCGCGGCCGTCCGACTATGCCGTGCAGTTGCGCGAGAAGCAGAAGGTCAAGCGCATCTACGGCGTGCTCGAGCGCCAGTTCAGCAACTACTACAAGAAGGCCACCCAGCTGAAGGGCAACACCGGTGAAAACCTGTTGCGCCTGCTGGAAGCGCGTCTCGACAACGTCGTGTACCGCATGGGCTTCGCGGTGACCCGCGCGCAGGCGCGCCAGCTGGTCTCGCACAAGGCCGTGATGGTCAACGGCAAGAAGGTCAACGTGCCGTCGTACGTGATGCGTCCCGGTGACGAGATCAAGCTCACCGAGAGCGCGCAGAAGCAGTTGCGCGTGCAGGAAGCCATGAAGGTATCCGAAAGCATGGACCTGCGTCCGGGCTGGATCGAGTTCGACGCGAAGAACGCGGCAGGCGTGTTCAAGGCCATGCCGGACCGCGGCGACCTGCCCAGCGACATCAACGAAGCGCTGATCGTCGAGTTGTATTCGAAGTAAGCGTCGCAGCCGGCGCGTTTCGGCCGTTCGCCGGAACGGCGATGAGCGATGCAAACCGGACGGCCCAGCCGTCCGGCGAAGAACCATCGGAGCCCCAATCCTGTGCGGCTCCAACAGTGATATTCCGGAGTGTAGCCCATGGCAGTCTCTTCCACTCACGTCCTGCGTCCGCGCGGCCTCAAGGTCGAGCCGGTTGGCCCCAATCACGCCCGCGTCGTCGTCGAGCCGCTGGAGCGCGGTTACGGCCACACGCTCGGCAACGCGCTGCGCCGCGTGCTGTTGTCCTCCATTGCCGGTGCGGCGATCGTCGAAGCGGAAATCGACGGCGTGCTGCACGAATACACCACGCTGGAAGGCCTCCAGGAAGACGTGATCGAGGTGTTGTTGAACCTGAAAGGCGTCGCGATCCGTTTGAACGGCACCGACGAAGCCAACCTCAGCCTGTCCAGGAAAGGCAAGGGCGTCGTCACCGCCGGCGACATCACCACCGACCACACGGTGGAGATCGTCAACCCCGAGCACGTGATCTGCCACCTGACCAAGGACGTGGCGCTGAACATGCGCCTCAAGGCGCGCCGCGGCATCGGCTACCAGCCGGCCGTCAGCCGCACCAATCCCGACGAGGAAACCCGCGCGATCGGCCGCCTGCAGATCGACGCGTCGTTCTGCCCGGTGCGCCGCGTGGCGTACTCGGTCGACGCCGCGCGCGTCGAGCAGCGCACCAACCTCGACAAGCTGATCCTCGACGTCGAGACCAACGGCACCGTCGCGGTCGACGACGCCGTGCGCCAGGCCGCGGAAACCCTGCACGACCAGCTGTCCGTGTTCGGCGATTTCAAGAGCCGCGAAGCCACCGAGTCCGAGAAGGACAAGAGTGGCATCTCGCCTCTGCTGCTGCGCCCGATCGACGACCTGGAACTCACCGTGCGTTCGGCCAATTGCCTCAAGGCCGAGAGCATCTACTACATCGGCGACCTGGTGCAGAAGACCGAAGTCGAGCTGTTGAAGACGCCGAACCTCGGCAAGAAGTCGCTCACCGAAATCAAGGACGTGCTCGGCGCCAAGGGCCTCGCGCTCGGCACCAAACTCGAGAACTGGCCGCCGGCGGGAATCGTCAGCGGCATGCAGCTCGGGTAAACAGTGAGTCGCCCGCGGCGCGGGCTGTAAGTAGGTAAAGAGTAGGTAGGTAGGAAAGCGCGGTTGCTTCGCTGACGTACTGACAGGGCGCGAAGTGCCCGGCTGACTGACAAGCGGGATTCCGCGGAAATCCGGACACAGGTGCCG
>DATEKI010000068.1:0-19308 GCA_035277545.1 Rhodanobacteraceae bacterium
GGCCGCCGACGGCGGGCACGTCCATCGGTACCAGCTCCACTGGCCCATCGAGGTAGCCGATCAAATCCTGCATCCGCCCCACCACGCCGGGATCGACCGTCCAGCCGGGATCCATCAGGACCGCGCGAACCTCGCCGGCACAACGCATCCGGATCTGGATGAAGCGCGACTCGTTGCCCTCGCCGATCGCGCGTGCGAGCCGCCGCGCCGCGCCGACGACCTGCTCCGCGCCAAGCACCGGCGTGCCGGGCGCGATGCGCTGCGCGCATTGGTTGAAGGCGCGAAGGTCGTCCTCGCTGAACTGCAGCTTCAAATCGTCGCGCGTGAAGACGCCCGAGCGTTCGGCATCGAGGTCGAGGCGCACGCAGGTGCGGTTGAATTCGTCATTGACGGTGGGCATGGCGATCGCTCCCGGGTCGGAAACGCGCGGCGCGGGCCGCGTCTCCTTTCCAATTGGGGAAACGGAGCCAACGATTACCCACCGAAAGGGCGGAGAAAACTTTTGTCGTCATTCCCGCGAAAGCGGGAACCCAGGGTCTTTGCCGTAGGGTGCGCATCCAGAGGCGCTGGGTCCCGGATATCGCTTCGCGACTGCGTTTGCAGGGCCTGTCCCGGACTCGATCCGGGAATTGCAAACGCGAACGCCCCCGGATCAAGTCCGGGGCAGGCTGCGGCGGCGCGTAGCGCGAGCGCCATGGATGGCGCGAGTATCCCGGGATGACGAGCAAAACAAGGGCGTCCTAGGCGGAATGCGGTGGGTTGCCGCTTGCCTTCGGCCGACGCAGTGCGCGCTTCAACCCATCCAGTACGCCGCCGCCGCCCGCCCTTGCCACGACCATGGTGTAGTTGTCGCGCGGTCCGCGCGCTTCGATCAGTCCGAGGCAGGCCGCGGAAAATTGCCCCGGCTTGCGCGAGCGCCTCGCGACATCCGCCAGATCGCATGGTTCGAGCAGCCCATATGCACCGTCGGTGGCCAGCACCAGCCAGTCACCCGAGCCCACGCCGCGGCTGATCTCCTGCACCGTCGGCTTCCCCGGGATGCCGAGTGCGCTCTCCAGGATGTACTTGCGCGGATAGGTCGAAAGGCCCACCACGGTGAGCCGCCCTTCGTTGAACAGGCGCTGCGCTTCGGAATGGTCTTCGGTCAACTGCTCCACGCTTCCGGGTGCCACCACGTAGAGGCGCGAATCCCCGCAGTGCGCTGCCACCAGTTCATCGCCGCGCACGGCCATCACGACCAGCGTGGTCGCCATCGAACGATCTTCGACGCTTCGCTGCTGCAACACGTGCAGGCCGCGATGGCTCTCACGCACCAGTTCGGCGAGTTCCGCGGCACCGACATCCGGGCGCACCGCGTGCGTTTTCATGTAGTCCACGACGAAACTGGACGCGTGGCCCCCGCCGCCCATTCCGCCGAGCCCATCCGCCACGGCGGCAAAAAACGTGTCGCCCGCCCACCAGAAGGCGTAGCTGTCCTCGTTCGCCTGGCGCGCGCCGATTTTCGAGAATGCCGCCGCGTCGCCGATCACCGTCGCCCTCCGGGCCCGTCCCCCACTGGCGCGGCCGACGCCATCCGCGCTTCCCGCGGATGCAGGCCTTCCCGGGAATCATTCGGATTATCGCGGCGGCGATTACACGCCGCTGCGAGTCGCGCGACAGCCATTGCGGTGCGGTACGGTGTCTTTCGCGGGATCGTAGCAGGGCCAAGTGGTACGACGAACAAGGGCGGGAAACCGGCAACGACGAACAGGCAATCGTAACCATGAAAAGGGCGACCAGGCAGCGCATGCCGCGCCGACCGACAAGAAAGCGCGCCTCGCTGGAAGCAAGGCGCGTGAAATCGGGCTTTTCCAGCAGTACGCCGGGATGTCTATCAATGACCGCGCGCCAGCTTCGCCTGGCGTGCGTGGGCCATGTCGGTCAGAACCTGCACTTGCTGCGCGGTAAGTTCGCCGTCACCGATGATCTGCTCGTACATCGTGCGCCCCACGGCCCGTTGAAAGCGCCGGATCACGGTCGGGTACCGCGTCGGATGCTCGTAATTCATGGACGGCCCAAGCGCGATCTCGACCTCATGGATCGACAGGCCGGTGGCCTGTGACAGCAGATCGATGGCCTCCGTGGGTTGCATGATGGCGTGCGCTTCGCCTGCCGCCGCAGCACCCCCGAAGCCGGCCATGGCGATGGCGATTGCAATGGTGATTGAACACAGTTTCATGATGGTCACCTCTGAAACCCGCAGCAGGTCTTCCTTGACGGGCGTGCATGGTGGGTGGAGCCGCTCGTATCCATCCGGCGATGAGGGCACCGCCCTCACCTTTTCATTCCAAATTGCGCTGGATGCGATTACACGAGGAAACGCGGCAACCGCGGCGCGCGTCAAGGTGGACGGCTCCGACCTGATGGCCCTGCAGCCGCGCGTTCGAGCGTCGCGGCATAGAACAACGGCGCTTCCATCGGACCATCGGCGACGTCGAAGCGCAGCCCGCTGATCGGGCCCGTGCCGGGCGGCACGTCGAGCGTCACGGCGTAAACGTTCGATGAGGGCCCCACGGCCATGCCGAACAAGCGCACAAGCGCGCTGCTGCTGCTGGCAAAGGCGATGCGGGCGCTCAGCGCGGCAACATTCGGGTCCGATGTGGTGACCACATCGCGCACCGTGCGGATTTCCAGCGACGTCTCGCGCCCATCCGTGCCGATCAGGACGACCCGGGCAAACGCGCGTGGCGGCATGCCGTGATCCATCGGGATTTGCATGAAGGCCAGCACATGCACGCGTCGCGCGACGACGTCCGGCACCGCGACGACGGCGCTGCGGCGCAACTCGGGGCCCAGCGCCACCGCGGTACCCCCGCCGATCAACTGCACGCCGCCGTCCACGCGGTAATCCACGCCAGAGAAGCGCTGCAACCCGGGCGCGAGCGTAGGCCGGTCGCTCCCTGCATAAGGCTCAGGCCACACCGCCCCAATCAATGGAATGTTGATGGCGCGGGCAAGGTCGAGCGGCACGAAACGCGGATCGACGGCGGCGCCGGATGCCGGTGCGAACGCAATCGGAACGTCCGATGCGACTGGGGTGGTGGCTGCGATGGGCGCCGCGCTGCGCGATTGCGCGCGCAACGCATTGAGATCGGCGCCGGCCAGACCTTGCATCGGATCCGGATCGAGTGCGCGCGCAAGCCGTGCCAGGGCGGCGGTATCGAGTCGAGTGCGCGGCAGTTCCCAGAACAGCCAGCGGCCGTTGATCGTGCGCGCCAGCAGGCGCGTGCCATCCGGCGAGAAGGCGAATTTGGCGATGCCGTCGTCGCCGGCGATCGGCGCGGTCAGCGGAGCGGACAGGCGCCGGCCCTGCTGCGTATCGATCAGGTGCACGGCGTTGCGCGTCGCAAAGGCCGCCCGCGTACCGTCGGCGCTGAGGACGAAGTCGTACATCGCATTCGGGATCGCTTCGCCGAGCTGGGCTTGGCGCTTGCCGTCGGCGCCGATCAGCAGCAGCGCCTCCTTGCCGCCGCGGTGCACGGCGAGACCATCGCCGTGAGCCTGCCACACCGCATAGAACGGGACCGCGGGCGGTTCGGCCGCGGCGACCTTGCGGCAGGCATCCAGATCCCAGCGCTGCAGATTCCACCCTGTCTGCGATGACGTAGCGAACCAGGCGCTGCGGCCGTCGGCCGCCAAGGCAACGTTCAACGGTATGTCCTCGGCTTTGGCTTTGAGAGCAGGCACGCAGGTCACAGAGCCGCCATCGAGCACAATGCGACGAGGGCCAAGTTGGGCATGCGTGGCGCTGTTCCAGGTCGCGATGACGGCGTAGCGTCCTTGTGCGTCCATTTCGAAAGTGGTGAGCGCATCGAAGGTCAATCCCTTGCGTAGCGTGCCCCGCGCGAGATCGATGCGGTGGATTTGCTCGCGCCACACGCCATTCACGTAATCGCGCGTGTTCACCATCAGCAGTGGAGCGGCTTGCACGAAGGCGGCGCGCAGCGGCGTTTGCGGCAGCACGATCGGCGTGCCACGCAGCTGCCAGGTGTTCGTATCGATGACACGCACGGTGCGACCTGCGATCGTCACCAGCACACGGCCATCGGGCGACAGCTCGGCAAAGCGCACGGGTTCCGGATGTTTCAGCGGCGGCGAGCGCGGTTTGCTGCTTGCGGCATCGACCACGCGAACCGTGTTGCCATCGACCGCGACGATGCGTTCGCCATCGAAGCTCAGCAAGTCCGCGGGCAGCGGTGCTGCACGCGCGCTGAGCAAGGGCGAAGGCGGTAGCCGCCAGATCTCCAGCAGGCCCGCGTCGGCGCCCAGGACCAGCCGGCGCGCCGATGCGGAAACGTCGAAGGCGGTAAAGGCCGCGTCTCCGCGCAGGCGCGCCGTACCGGGCACGGCGGCGATGTTGAACAGCGCGCGCGGTGTCAGGGTGACATGGTCCACTTCGCCATTGCCGCTTCCGAACACCGTATCGCCGGCGAAACGCAGCAGCACGGCGCCAATGGCGCCTCGGGAGAACTGCATCGGCGCGCTGCGCGACCGGCCCGAGACGGCATCCCACGTCCACAACTGTCCATTCTCGTCCAGTGCCGCAAGCGTGCGGTCATCGGCGCTGAACTCCACGCGCATCACGCGCTCGGCCGGGCCCGAGTCAAGCTTCACCACGCGTCCGGCCGCAACATCGACCAGACGTACCGCGCCATCCACGCTGCCCAGCGCGAGACGTTTTCCATCGTGACTGAAGTGCCACGCGCGCACCAGACTGGTCTGCGGCAACGACAAACGCCAGCGCGGCCTCAAGCTGGGGATGTCGTAGAGAGCGAACTTCGCCGTATCGCGCGTGCCGAGCCATGCTTCACCGCCCGGCGCGGGAAGCCAGAAATCGGCGGCAAGCGTCGTGTCGCGTGTATGCCGCGGCCCGATCGGCTGCCAGTTTTCGACCTCGTAGAATTGCCCCGAGTCAGGCCAGCGCAAAGACAGGTCGGACCGAAAACGCACCAGCGCGCGCTGCAGCTTGTCGTCATAGACGATGTCAGCCTGCCGCTCCGGAAGATTCCCTGGCCCGAGGATCTTCCCATCGCGCACGTCGAACGCGATCATGTCGGATCTGCGCGGCGCAGGCACCACCGGCGACTCGATCAGGCTCACCAGCAGGAACCGTCCGTCCGCGGTGTATCGCAGCCCGCCCTGCACCGCCTCGGAGTCCGTGCCCGCCCCCAGAAACGTATGATGGTCGCTGAGGGCCGACCAGGTTTCGCGCAAGGTGTCCAGGTCGTATTGGCGCACGTGATGCGGCGGACCGACCCAGATGTCGTACGCCGTGGCGACCGCGAAATGTCGTCCGTCCGGCGCAATCGCGATCGAGGTTGCGCGCTCGCCCGGCGGCAGGCGCACGATGTCGAGGAGTCGTGGCGCATTGGCGAGAATCGTGCCGATGCGCTGGCGTTCGACCGCAGCGTCGGCGTCGCGATGGGCGCGCTCCATCTCGGCGAGGTTGGCGACCAGCGGACGCAGGCCATGGAAGCCATCACCGGCAGCGAGCGCCTGTTGTGCGGTTTGCGCGCGCGTCGCCCACAGGTTGTCACGCGCGGCGATCGCGCCGGCCTCCGCGCGCCGCCATTGCTGGATGCTCGCCAGCAAACCCGCCACCAGCAGCGCAAACGCCAGGAGCGCCGTCGCGGCCAGCTTCGGTTCGCGCCGCCCCCACCGCCACACCCGCTGCGGTGCGTTCAACGGCCGCGCCTGCACCGGGCGGCCTTCGAGGTAGCGTTGCAGGTCGTCCGCCAGCGCGCGTGCCGAAGGATAACGCGCGCGCGGATGACGCCGCAGGCAGCGCAGCACGATCGCCTGCAGGTCCAACGGCAAATCCGGCCGCAATCGCCGCGGCGCGCGCACCGTGCCCTCCAGTACCAGCTTCAACGTCGCCTGCGCGGTGCCGGCCCGGAATGGCGGTTGCCCGGTCAGAAGTTCATACAGGATCGCGCCGAGGCCCCAGATGTCGGTGGCCACCGTGAGTTTCTGCGCGCGGACCTGCGCCTGTTCCGGGGCCATGTAGGCGGGGGTGCCCGAAACTTCATCGTTCTCCGCGGCCAGCGCATTTTCCAGACGTCGCGCCAACCCGAAATCGGCGACGTACGGCGTACCGGCTTCGTCCAGCAGCAGGTTGGCCGGCTTGAGGTCCAGGTGCAGCACGCTGAGGCTGTGCGCATAACCCACCGCCTCGGCGACGGTACGCATCAACGCCGCAGCCGCGCGCGGCATGAAGGTTTCGCCGCGCCGCAATTTCGCCGAAAGGCTTTCGCCGCGCACCAGCTGCATGCTGAAGAATTGCAGCCCCTCGAAACTGCCCACCTCGTGGATCGCGACGATGTTGGGGTGCTGCATGCGCGCCGCGTTCTGCGCCTCCCGTTCGAAGCGCGCGATGAAATCGCGCGATGCCCACGGTCCCGCCGAGAGCAGCTTGATGGCGACTTCGCGGTCGAGCGAGATCTGCCGCGCGCGATACACCACGCCCATGCCACCCTCGCCCAGCAATTCCAGCAACTCGTAGTCGTCGAAGCAGCGTTGCGCCGGGTCGGAAAGGTTCAGCTCGAGCGTATCCACGTGCAACAGCGCCAGGTGGCGTCCGCGATTCACGCCATCGACGTCGGTGGCAGTGCCGAATGCGAGCTCCGCCAAACCGCGTGCGCGCTGCAACGGCGTGCCGGCACCCGCTTTCGACCCGCCAGATGGTAGCCTCGGTTCCGTCATGGCGCGGCACCCGGTTCCAAGGCGCCCAGCATCTCCTGCTGCTCGGCGGCCATGTCACCGGCCGACGCAACGGTGTCGGCCAATTCCTCGCGCACCAGTTCGCGGAAGCGTTCGCGCAGGCGTTTGAGCGCCAGTACCAGCGCCAGCGGGCGGACATGCAAGCGGCCGCTCAGCTCGTCATATTCGCCCGGCAACGGGTCGTGCGCCAGGAAGGATTCCAGCAACTCGCACATTTCCAGGCGGCCGGTGTCGGCGGCTTCCGCACGCAGGCGGCCAAGGCTGCGGGCGAGGATTTCGAGCGCAAAACTCCGCCGATACGCCTGCTCGGGCGATTCGCCCGATTCGTGCTCGCCGCAATTGCGCTCCTCCAGTTCCTCTGCTGCGGGCATGCCCGGCAGCGGCGCGTCGCCGGTCTCCGCCATCCAATCGCCGGAAAGGAATGCGTTGAGGCGCATCAGCAGCCACTCGCGGAACCGACTGGCCGGGGCGTTTCGATCATCGCGCAGGTCAGCGGCGGCCTGCTGCAGGAACGCGTGGGTGATCGCCTCGGCAGCATGGGGCCCATGGCCGCAACGCCGCACGTACGCATAAACCGGATAGCCATAGCGCACCGCAAGCTCGGTCAGCGCAACGCCTGCCTCGGCCGCGCGCGTGGATTGCAGGCGACGCACCAGCGACCAGCGGGTGCGCGTGAAATCGTCCTCAAGCTGTCCGGCAAACGGCGTCATGGCTTGGCTTGCGTCCCCTCGTGCGAAAATCACCCGACCCAAACACACTCGTGATCACGGCGACGGCGTTTCGATGGATCCGCGCAGCGCCTGCATTTCTTCTTCCAGTTCCACTTCGGACGAAGTCGTCTCCGCCAATTCGGCGTGGACGAGGTCGCGCAAGCGGTGGCGCAGCCTGTGCACCGCGACCGCCAGGGTATTCCGGCGCATCTGCAGCTCGTCCGCCGCGCGCGCGTAGTCCGCCTCGTCAGGCGACTCGATCAGGAATTCGCTGAGGCGTTCGAACAGCGGCAGCCGTCCCGCCCGCTCGGCTTCCTCACGCAAGCGCGAGAACGCAGCGCCCAACACCGTGCAGGCCCACTCGCGTTCGAATACTCGATCAGGTGCTTCCCCGTCGACGCCCTCCCCCGGGCCGCCTTCCTCGAACGACTCGAAACGGATCGCGCCACCGCGCTTCAGCGCGTGCGCCTCGATATCGGCGTCGATCAGGAATCGTTTCAGCGCCGTCAGCAGGAACGCACGAAAGCGGCCGCGTTCCGGGTCGGCGCTGGAATGCCAGGAACGCTCCAGGAAACGCATGAAAAACGCCTGGGTGAGGTCCTCGGCGGCGTCGGCCGGATAACCACGGCTGCGCACGTAGGCGAGCACGGGAGGACGATAGGTGCGGCACAGCGTTTCCAGCGCGCACCGTGCTTCGATCGGCTCCCCGCGCGCCTGCAGTACCAAGCTCCAACGGGTCGTGTCGAATCGGCCCATAGCTTCCGCGTCCTCACGCGGTGTACCGGCGGGCCATGGCGCACCCGCCATGCAGTCATTATGCCCGTTCCCGTGCCTGCCGCAACGAGCGAAAAGGCCGGGCGTTTCCTTGAGGATTCCGAAGCGGCCGGCTGCGATTACAGGCGGCAACCCGGGCAGGCGGCCTTGAGCGACCGACTGGCATGACCGGGCCGCGTGCAAGCGCAACGCCCCTGCGGAACCGGACGCGTGCATTGAGGCGCGCGCGCCGCGACAATTCCCCGGATCGAGACTGAAGTCCCGGCCCGAACCGGGACCACGGATAGCCATGGCATCGCTGGAAACCAATTTCGAACAAATCCCGCTGCGCGAGTACGCCGAACGCGCCTACCTCGACTATTCCATGTACGTGGTGCTGGACCGCGCCCTGCCCTTCATCGGCGACGGATTGAAACCGGTGCAACGGCGCATCGTTTACGCGATGAGCGAGCTGGGCCTGGCCGCCACGGCAAAACCAAAGAAGTCCGCGCGCACGGTCGGCGACGTGATCGGCAAGTTCCATCCGCATGGCGACACGTCTGTGTACGAAGCGATGGTGCTGATGGCCCAGCCGTTCTCGTATCGCTATCCGCTGATCGACGGCCAGGGCAACTTCGGTTCTTCGGACGATCCCAAAAGCTTCGCGGCGATGCGCTACACCGAATCGCGGCTCACCCCGATCGCGGAGTTGCTGCTCAATGAACTGCCGATGGGCACGGTCGACTGGGCACCCAACTTCGACGGCACGCTCCAGGAACCGTCGTGGCTGCCGGCGCGCATGCCGCACGTGCTGCTGAACGGTTCCACCGGCATCGCGGTCGGCATGGCCACCGACATCCCCCCGCACAACCTGCGCGAAGTCGCATCCGCGTGCATCCATCTGCTGGACGAGCCTTCCGCCAGCATCGCGGACCTGTGCGAACACATCAAGGCTCCGGATTTCCCGACCTCGGCGGAGATCATCACGCCGCGCAGCGAACTGGCGGCCATGTACGCGACCGGCAACGGTTCGGTGCGTTGCCGCGCCGTGTACGTGGAAGAACGCGGCAACATCGTGCTGACCGCGCTGCCGCACCAGGTTTCGCCCGCGAAGATCATCGAGCAGATCGCCGCGCAGATGCGCGCGAAGAAGCTGCCTATGCTGGAAGACCTGCGCGACGAATCGGACCACGAGAACCCGGTGCGACTGGTGCTGATCCCGCGCAGCAATCGCGTAGACACCGCGGCGATGATGCAACACCTGTTCGCGACCACCGATCTCGAGAAAAGCTTCCGCGTCAATCTCAACATGATCGGGCTGGATGGCCGGCCGCAGGTCAAGACGCTCAAGCAGATCCTCGAAGAGTGGCTGCGCTTCCGCTCCGACACGGTCACGAAGCGCCTGCAGCATCGCCTCGAAAAGGTCGAACGCCGCCTGCACCTGCTGGAAGGCTTGCGCATCGCCTTCCTCAACCTCGACGAAGTGATCCGCATCGTCCGCCACGAGGACGAGCCGAAGCCCGCGTTGATCAAGCGTTTCAAGCTGTCGGAAGAACAGGCCGACTACATCCTCGAAACCAGGCTGCGGCAACTCGCGCGGCTCGAGGAAATGAAGCTCAACGCCGAGCGCGACGCGCTGGAAGAGGAACGCGCGAAGATCGAGGTGACCCTCGGTTCCAGGGCGCGCCTGAAGACCCTGATCAAGCAGGAACTCAAAGCCGACGCCGAAAAATACGGCGACGCGCGTTGTTCGCCGCTGGTCGAGCGCGCCGCGGCACAGGCGCTGGACGAAAGCGAACTGGTGGTTTCCGAACCTGTCACCGTGGTCTTGAGCGAAAAAGGCTGGGCACGCGCGGCCAAGGGCCACGACGTGGACGCCGCGGAGCTGTCCTACCGCGAGGGCGACAAGTACCTCGCCAGCGTGCGCGGCAAGAGTGCGCAACAGGCCGTGTTCATCGATTCCACCGGACGCAGCTACTCGACGGCTGCGCACACCCTGCCGTCGGCACGCGGCAATGGCGAGCCGCTGACCGGGCGTTTCACGCCACCGCCCGGCGCACACTTCGACGCGGTCGCAATCGGTGACAACGCGACGAAACTGATCCTCGCGACCGACGCCGGTTACGGGTTCCTCACGCGCTTCGAAGGCCTGCTCGCCAACAAGAAGGGCGGCAAGCAGGTCATCAACATGGACGATAACGCGCGCGTGCTCGCACCTGCCTACGTCAACGATCCCGCACGCGACCGCATCGTCGCCGTGACGACCGAGGGACACCTCCTGATGTTTTCGGTCGCCGACCTGCCGGAACTCGACCGCGGCCGCGGCAACAAGCTGATCGAGATTCCGAAGGCCAGATTGCAGTCGGGCGAGGAGCGCGTTGCCGGCGTCGCGGTGGTCGCGGAAGGCGCGGGCGAAGTCACGCTGTACGCCGGCCAGCGCAAGCTGACCCTGAAATGGGCCGACCTCGTCGAGTACGGCGGCAGCCGCGCGCAACGTGGCGGCTTGTTGCCGCGCGGGCTGCGAAGGGTGGACCGGATCGAAACGACGGGGTGATGCGGGAACTCGCGCGGCCCGGCGAAATCCAATCGGGTGCACGCCCGGCTGCCTTCGCGCGTTTGAATACGGCGCCCCTGGAGTTTTCCATGAACATGATCCGCATCGCCGTTTTTCCCGTCGCGTGCCTGCTCACTGGCGCTGCGTT
This sequence comes from Rhodanobacteraceae bacterium, assembly GCA_035277545.1. Taxonomy (GTDB): domain Bacteria; phylum Pseudomonadota; class Gammaproteobacteria; order Xanthomonadales; family Rhodanobacteraceae; genus 66-474. The sequence continues at coordinate 10,925 of DATEKI010000068.1, forward strand.
GGCGCAAACCGCCAACCCTCCGCTGAACCTGCAATTGCCACCCAGCGACATGCCGGCGACCGCCGGCACCACCGCCAGCCACCCGGCGAAACCTTCCGCGATCGACCGCTACGGCAATCCGGTCAGCCCGCCGGGCGTGTATTACGGCGACCATAGCGGTCCCGCGCCCACCCGCGATGAGCGCGTCGCGGCGCAACGCTGCGACGACGCCACGTACAGCCAGACACAGGTGCACGGCAGCGCGAGCGTGGGCGTGATGGGCGGCAACCACGTGAGCGGCAACTACGAGGCCGCCACCGTCAACATGACGAAGAACCTCGGTGACTGCGAGCACCCGTCAGGCAGCGTCGGTTTGTCGATCCGTGTGGGCCAAAGCCGGTTCGGCGGCCGCCGCTGGTAGCCTCCGGACGCCCGCGCGGCGAGACACCACGCGCTTCATCGCGCTAAGCTTCGCCACCATGCCGGCACGGCCGGCATGGCACGAACGAAGCGAGATCATGCACGGCGAATACAAGATGCCCGGCGGCAAGCTGGTGGTGGCGGATCTCGAAGTCCGCGGCGGCAAGCTGACCCGCGTGCGGATCAGCGGTGATTTTTTCCTGGAGCCCGATTCCGCGCTCACCCTGATCGACGTGGCACTGGAAGGCTTGCCGGCCGACGCCGGCAACAAACGTCACGCCGAAGTGCTGGAAGCCGCACTGGGCGAGCGCGTTCGCATGTACGGCGTCTCGCCCGAAGCCATTGCGGTGGCGGTGCAGCGTGCGCTGGAGTCACCCGCGTGATCCGCACGGGATGGGGCGACTACAAGTGGCGGCTTGTACACACCGCGCCGCAGCCGCCCGCGTTGCACATGGCGCTGGACGAGGTGCTGACCGACGAAGTCGCGGCGCGCCGCCGGCCGCCTACCCTGCGCGTGTGGGAATGGTCGGGATCCTGCGTCGTGATCGGACGTTTCCAGTCGCTGCGCAATGAAGTGGACGCCGCCGCCGCGGAACGGCACGGCATCGAAATCGTGCGCCGCATCAGTGGCGGCGGCGCGATGTTCATCGAGCCCGGCAACACCATCACCTATTCGTTGTACGCGCCGGAATCGCTGGTCGCCGGGATGAGTTTCCAGGAATCGTACGAATTCATGGACGCGTGGGTCATCGAGGCCCTGCAGGGGCTCGGCATCGACGCGTGGTACCAGCCGCTCAACGACATCACCTCGCCGGCCGGCAAGATCGCGGGCGCTGCCCAGACGCGCCGCAGCGGCGCCGTGCTGCACCACGTCACCATGGCCTACGACATCGACACCAGCAAGATGCTCGACGTCCTGCGGATCGGTCGCGAGAAACTGTCCGACAAGGCGACCCAGAGTGCGGCCAAGCGCGTGGACCCCCTGCGCAGCCAGACCGGAATGCCACGTGCCGAGATCATCGAACGCATGATCGCCACCTTCCGCGGCTTGCACGGGCTCGGATTCGGCAAGCTGGAAGAGGCCGAGCTGGAGCGCGCGCAGGCGCTTGCCGCGTCGAAGTTCTCGACGGAAGCGTGGACAGGGATCGTGCCATAAGCACTGCCCCAGCGTTCACAATGCCGCAACTACCGAAGGAAACCCCATGCGCTGGTTTCGACGCATCGCCCTTGCGCTGATCGTGATCGTCGTCATCGTGCTGGCGATCGGCTGGCGACTGCTCGCCGGAAGCCGCCCGCAAGCCAATGGCAACATCACGCTGAAGGGATTGTCGGCACCCGTTTCCATCGTGCGCGACGCCGACGGCATCCCCACCATCACGGCGCAAAGCCGCCGCGACCTCGCGTACGCACTTGGCTACGTGCACGGCCAGGAACGTTTCTTCCAGATGGATTTGCAACGCCGCGTGGCCGCAGGCGAGTTGGCCGCGCTGGTCGGCCCGAAGGCCCTGCCAGTCGATGAGAGCCACAGGTTGCATCGTTTCCGCGCGCTGGCGGAACACGAACTCACGCTGATGAATGCGAGCCAGCGCAAGTTCATGGCCGCCTACACGGCCGGCGTCAACGCCGGGCTGGCGAATCTTTCCGTGCGTCCATGGGAATACCTGCTGCTGGCCGTGAAGCCGAAGCCCTGGACGGATGCCGACACCATCCTGACCATCGACGCGATGTTCTTCGACCTCAACGAGGACGGCGAAAACCCGCGCGAACTGGACATCGCGCGCATGCGCGCGGTGCTGCCGAAAACGCTGGCGGATTTCCTGCTGTCGCCCTCGCCGCACTGGGAAGCGCCGATGCAGGGCGACGTCACCCAGCCGATGCCGATGCCCACCGCGTCGGTTTTCGACCTGCGCGGATCCGCGGTGCGAAAAGTCGCGCTCGCGCATGGCGCGCGCGCCATTGCGCTCACCGACCAGGCCAACACCGGCATCGGCAGCAACGGTTCCGCGGTCGGCGGCGCGCTGACCGGTGGCGGCGCGATCCTCGCCAACGATCCGCACCTCAGCCTGCGCGTGCCCAACATCTGGTATCGCGCGCAACTGCGTTATCCCGATCCGGCCGATCCGCAACGGATGATCGACCTGAATGGCGTCACCCTGCCCGGCGCGCCGGCGCTGGTGATCGGCAGCAACGGCCGCATCGCGTGGGGCTTCACCAACAGCTCGGGCGACTGGATGGACTGGGTGCGCGTGATTCGCAATCCGGCAAATCCTTCGCAGTACAGGACGCCGGACGGCTGGGCCACGATCGTCAAGCACGATGAAGTGATCCACGTGAAGGGTGCGCCGGATGCGCGGGTCACCGTCGAGGACACCATCTGGGGTCCGATCATGGCCAAGGACACCGACGGCACGCCGCTGGCACTGGCATGGACTGCGCAGGATCCGCGCGCGGTCAACCTCAACCTGATGAAGCTGGAAACCGCGGACACGGTGGCCCAGGCTCTGGCACTGGCGCCGACCATCGGCATCCCGCCGCAGAACATCGTGGTCGCGGACGCGCATGGAAACGTCGGCTGGAGCATCGCCGGCAGCGTGATCCCGGTGCGCGCGGGCTTCGATCCTTCCGTGCCGGCGGACTGGTCGAAACCCGGCACGGGCTGGGTCGGTTACGCGACGGGCGCACAGGATCCGTCCATCATGAACCCTGCCGGTTCGCGCATCTGGACCGCCAACCAGCGCATCGTTTCGGGTGAAGCACTGGCCCTGGTCGGCGACGGCGGCTACGACCTCGGGGCACGTGCACGACAAGTCCGTGATGATTTGCAGGCGCGCAACCACTTCACCGCTTCCGACATGCTTGACATCCAGCTCGACAACCGCGCGCTGTTCCTGGCGCGCTGGCAGAAACTGCTGATGGGCGTCCTGGATGTATCACATGACCCGGAATTGGACGCGCTCAGGCCATTCGTACAGAACTGGCAGGCACGCGCCGCCACCGGCAGCGTGGGCTACCGCATCGTGCGGATGTTCCGCGAGAAGACGCGCGAAAACGCGCTGGCGCCCTTCACGGCACGCGCCGCGGAAAAATGGGACGACTTCAAATGGCCATCGCCACAGGTCGGCGAGTACGCGGTGTGGACCATGGTGACGCAAAAACCCGCGTGGCTGCTCGACCCGAAATACAAGGATTGGAACGCGTTGCTTGCCGCGTCCGCCAGGCAAGTCGCCGATGAACTGGCGGCGGTGCCCGGGCCGCTCGCGGACAAGACATGGGGCAGGCACAACACGGCCAGGATCGACAACGCGTTGTCGGTGGCGCTGCCGAAATGGCTTGCGCGATTCTTCGACATGCCGCCCGACGAACTGGCGGGCGACAACAACATGCCGCGCGTGCTGCACCCCGCTTTCGGCGCGTCCATGCGCATGGACGTGCAGCCCGGCGATGAAGCGCACGGCATCCTGGAGATGCCGGTCGGCCAATCCGACAACCCGCTTTCACCATGGTTCGGCAAGGGGCACGAAGCGTGGGTGCACGGCAAGCCCGCGCCATTCCTGCCCGGCCCCGCGAAATACCGCCTGACGTTGTTGCCGACCGGTTGACGGCACGACCGCCGCTCCGGACACCATCGCGGATCACCTTGCATGCCCGGCCACAAACCGGCGACCATCACCGCATGATTCCCAAACCTCCTTCAGCGGGTACAAGCGGACGCCTGGCCTGCGGATTGACGGCCCTGGCCGCCATGGTGCTGTCCGCCGCCTGCACGCAAGCGTCGAACGGCATCGCCAGCCACGACGTGGTGTTCGACAACATCCACTATCGCGTGGTCACCGTCGATACCGCGAAGGCGGACCTGGGCCTGCACTGGCGCGATCCCGCCACCGGCAGGCCGTTCGCCAGCATCCACGCATTGCAGCAGTGGGGCGCGGCGAGCGGCCGCCAATTGCTGTTCGCCGCCAACGCGGGCATTTACGACGCGCAGGGCGAACCGCTGGGCCTTTACGTGGAAAACGGCAAGGCGCTGAGACCGCTGAACACCGTGCACGGCAACCCGGCTTCGGGCAACTTTTCGCTGCTGCCCAACGGCGTGTTCACGATCGACGGCAACGGCCGTGCGTCGGTGCAAACCACGGCCGGTTTCGCCGCCACGCACGCACAACCGCGCTGGGCCACGCAGTCCGGCCCCATGCTGGTGATCGACGGGAAGGTCAATCCGAATTTCGATGCCGGTTCCGACAGCACCAAATGGCGCAGCGGCGTGTGCGCGCCCAAGCCGGACGAAGCCGTGTTCGCCGTCAGCACCGCACCGGTGAACTTCCACGAATTCGCGCGGTTGTTCCGCGACAAACTCGGCTGCCGCAACGCGTTGTTCCTCGACGGCACCCTGTCGCAGATTTACGTCGACGGCGACTACTACGGTGCCCCCGCGTTCATGGTGAAACCGTACGCCGGGATGTTTGCCGTGTTCGCGACCGCGAAGCACGATTAGCCGTTCCGAAGCGGGATCATTCGGAATGAAGGCTGCCCGGCGCACCGCCTCTCGGACGCTCTGGCAGGCGTCGTTGCCGTATTTGCACATATCCATATGCAAATAAGTGTCCTGGCTCGCTACGATCGCGCCGCGGTCAGTGCCCGCGCTGGTCGATCCGGCTGCAGAGAACGGCGGCCCACCAAACAGGGGAACAACATGCGCTTGCAATCACCGTCCATCGCGCCGCCACTGGTGCTGAAGGACATCCTTGGACGATCCGTTGCGATCGGCGGCGCCAACGGCCGCCGCACGCTGCTGTGCTTCTTTCGGGATGCCGCGTGCCCGTTCTGCAACTTCCGCATCTACGAACTGACCCACCAACACGCCAGCCTGGCCGCACTGGGACTGGACGTTGTCGCGGTATTCACTTCGACGCCGGAGGAAGTACGCCGCTTCGTTGCGCGCAAGCCGCGTCCCTTCGTCGTAATCGCGGATCCGACCTCCGGCGCGCACGAAGCGTACGGCATCGAGCGCTCCCTCTGGCGCAAGTGGAAAGGCGTCTTTACCCGCATTCCCACGCTGCTGAAGGGCTTGCGCATCGTCGGGCTGGCCGGCCTCAACACCACCAACCTGATGCCCGCCGACTTCCTGATCGACGAAGACGGCAAGATCGTCGAGGCGTATTACGGCAGCGACGCCGGCGACCGCATCCCGTTCGAGCGCGTCGAGTTGTTCCTCGCCAAAGGCTTGCTCAAGCGCGCGAAAGCCGCCGCCTGAAACGGGCTCGTCAGTCGAGCAAGCGTTGCGCGATGGCGAGATGGATCGCCGGCAGACGTTCGAGATCGGCGAGCGCGACGCACTCGTCGATCTTGTGGATCGTCGCGTTGACCGGCCCGACCTCGACGACTTCCGCGCCCAGCGGGGCGATGAAGCGGCCATCCGAGGTGCCGCCGCCCGTGCTGGGTTCGGGTTCGATTCCACAGACTTTGCGGCACACATCGATCACCACTTCGCGCAGTTTTCCGCCTTCGGGCGAATGGAAGGATTCGCCGGAAAGGTTCCATTCGATCGCGTAATCCAGATCGTGTTCTTTCAGGATTGATTCGGTGCGTTCGCGCAGCGACGCCGCGCTGCTTGCCGTTCCGAAGCGGAAATTCGCATCGATCACGAGGCTGCCCGGGATCACGTTCAACGCGCCGGTGCCGCCGTGGATGTTGGAAACCTGGAACGTCGTCGACGGGAAATCCGCGTTGCCGTCATCCCAGCGCGTGGCGGCAAGTTCCGCCAGCGCGGGTGCGAGGGCGTGGATCGGATTCTTCGCGAGGTCGGGATAGGCGACGTGGCCCTGGATGCCGCGCACCGTCAGCCGGAACGACAACGAGCCGCGGCGGCCGACGCGAATCAGGTCACCCAGTTTTTCCTTCGACGACGGCTCGCCCACCACGCACCAGTCGATGCGCTGTCCCGTTTCGCGGAAATGCTGCGCAACGCGGCGCACCCCATCAAGGTTGACCGGACCTTCCTCGTCGCTTGTCAGCAGCAGCGCGACCGTTCCCGGATGGTCCGGATGCGCGGCGACAAACTGTTCCAGCGCCACCACCATCGCGGCAACACCCGATTTCATGTCGGCCGCACCACGCCCGTACAATCTGCCATCGCGCACGGCCGGCTCGAATGGCGGCGAAGCCCATTCCGTTTCCGGGCCGCTGGGCACGACATCCACGTGGCCGAGGAACGCCAGCACCGGGCCGTCCCGTCCGTGTGTCGCCCACAGGTTGGCGACGTCACCGAAATGCAGCGGTTCGCAATGGAAGCCCGCCCGCTCCAGCCGCGTGGCGAGCAAGGTCATGCAGCCTGCATCATCCGGCGTCAGCGAGCGGCGGCGGATAAGCTCGCAGGCAAGGTCAAGGACTTCCGACATGATGCACTCGCGCAAACGCAAACGCCGCACAGCATAGCAACGCGCAAATCAACCGGTGATCACCGTGCCGAGCACGTGTCCCACGCCGTACGTGATCGCTGCCGCCACGGCGGTGATCGCGAACTGGCGCGCAATCGAGAATGCCAGATTGCGTCCGGTGAACAGCGAGGTGCCGACCGCGATCAGGCACAGCCCCAGGAACGTGGTGCCCATGCTGGCCAACATGGCCGCCCGGCCGCCGAGGAAAAAATACGGCGCCACCGGGAAAATCGCACCGAAGGCGAAGAAACAGAACGAGGAAATGGCGGCGCTCCACGCCGAGCCGCCAAGTTCCGATGGATCGACGCCAAGGTCTTCGCGCACGACGGTGTCCAGCGCCGTGCGTGGCGTTTCCGCGAGATGCTCTGCAAGGTGCTTGGCCTGCGTGCGATCCAGGCCCTTGTCGCGGTAGATGTCCGCGATGTGGCGCACGCCTTCCTCGGGCGCCACCGCGAGGCGCTCGGCGCGTTCGGTGATTTGCGCCTGGTAGAACTCGCGCGAGCTGTTCACCGACAGCCATTCGCCCAGCGCCATCGAACACGAACCCGCAACCAGCCCCGCAAGGCCAGCGAGCAGCACGGCGTGATTGCCGGTATCGGCGCCGGCCATGCCCATCACCAGGCTGACGTTGGACACCAGCCCGTCGTTCGCACCCAGCACCGACGCGCGCAGGGTGTTGCCGCCCGCGGCGCCATGGCGGTGGGCGGGTGCGCGACCATCGGCCGGAACGAAGTGGTCGCGGTGCCCTGCCCGATCGACCGGCGTTGCCAGATGGTCGGCATGTTCCAGCCGCACCACGGTCGGCATCACGAACCCGGTGCCGAACCACTTCGCCAATGCACCGAGCACGCGCACGCGCGTGCGCGGATGTGGCGCCGGGACCTCGGCCCCGGCATCGCGCAAGCGCGATTCCCAGAACGCCGCGTTGGCACGCTCGCCCTCGGCGATGCGCCGATACGCACGCGCGAGGCGCGGATCGGTGGCGACCGCGGCGAGACGCGAATACAAGGCCTCGTTGTCGCGCTCGACACGCAGGTTCTTGAGATAGCGGCGGACGCCGGGCGCGGTCACGCTGGCCTCATTTGCCGAACAGCTTCTTGAAGGCGCTGTCGCTGAATCCGACGCCGACATGATCACCGTCAATCACCACCGGCCGCTTGATCAGCGCCGGGTATTCCTTCAGCAGCAGCGTCCATTCCGGATCGCTGGACGGGTTCTTGCGCTGCGGAAGCAGGTTGCGCCAGGTCGTCGAAGCCTTGTTGACCAGCCTTTCCCAGCCACCGAGTTGTTTCGCCCATTCCTTCAGCGTCGCTGCGGGAACGGGGTTCGCCCGGTAGTCGATGAACGTGTACGCGACCCCGAAACGATCCAGCCAGTTGCGCGCCTTGCGGCAGGTGTCGCAGGTGGGCAATCCATACAGCGTCGTCATGCCGGCACCCTTCCGTTGCGCGCGTTATCCACGCGGCGAAGGAGATCCTCGGCAACCGGGTTGCGCGCAAAAGGATTCAGTTGCCATCCCGAGCTTTTCGGGATGAACGCGATTTCATCCCCGAA
>DATEKI010000069.1:0-6089 GCA_035277545.1 Rhodanobacteraceae bacterium
TTGTCCGCGGCCACCGCGGCCTGGTACTGGGTGACCGTGTTCTGCTGGGTAATGCGGTCGATCTGGGCCACGTACGGCGCGTACTTGGGATTTTCCGAACGCTCGAGGTTGGCCTTCGCGGTTTCGAGCTGGGCCATGTCCTGCGCACGCTTGGCGGTGGCCTGGTCGAGCTGCGCCTGCAAGGTGCGTGGATCGATCTCGGCCAGCACCTGGCCCTTGGTCACCGGCCCGCCTTCGGTGAAATCCAGCTTCAACAACTGGCCACCGACCTGCGGTTGCACGTTGACGGTGTTGAGCGCCTGCACCGTGCCCTGGCTGGTCAGGTACACCGGCACGTTCTGCGGTGCCGCGGGCACCACGGTGACGGGCACGGCTTCATTCGCGCCGTTACCGGAGGCGTTCGATTTGCCGGGGCCCGAGAAGATGCGCCACAGGATCAGTGCCACGACGACGATGCCGACGATCGTCAGGATCCATTTGGTTCGCGACATGCGAGTGCCGTCCAGGTAGCTGATGCGTGTGTTCGACCGTGGCCGCGGCGAGTGGTTCGCCGCGCGGCCGCGAAGCCAATAAACTAGCCGATCGGCCGCGCAGGCGCCCCTGCCGAACGGCATGCCGTCCGGGCATGACATCCGTCATGAAGGGCTTTATTGCTCGGACGCGGCGGTCGGCATGCCCTTGGCGGCGTCGGGCATCCCGGCGTAGCCTGCATGGATGGCGTGCGCCTTGTCGAGTCCGCGGATCAGCGGCAGCACCGCCAGTGCGATCACCGTGCACACGATCCCGGCCACGCCCAGCCAATTGAAGAGGCGGGTATAGATCGGCATCATCTGCACCGGGTCGGTGATCGTCGCCGGCACGCTCGCGAAGGTGGCGACCTTGCCGCCGAGGTATTGCGCGACGCCCGACGCGACGAAGTAGGCGCCCATCATGAAGCCGCCCATCCGCGCCGGCACGTAGCGCGCCACGAAGGCGAGCCCGAGGCCGCTGGTCAGAAGCTCGCCCAGCGAGCCGAAGCCGTAGCCGCCCACCATGATCCACTGGCTGGTCTTGCCGGGCGAGGTGGTGAAGTGGCTGGCCGCGCCGTAGATGAAAAAGCCGATCGCGACGGCTGCGAAGCCCAGGGCGAACTTGGCCGAGATGGAAAGATCCTGGCCGCGCCTGGCGAAGCGCGTATAGGTGACGGCGAGGACCGGGCTCAGGATGAAAATCCAGATCGGGTTCAGCGCCTGGAACTGCAACGGGTCCCAGTCGAACAGGTGCAGGCCGAAGATGCGGAATGCCGGGTCGACGTCGCGCACCGCGAACAGTGTCAACGAAGTGGACATCTGCTGGTAGAAGATGAAGAAGAACACCGTCTCGATCACCAGGATCAGGGCGATGATCAGGCCCGGTTTTTCGGCATGGCTGCATTTGGCGATCAGGTAGCCGAAGATCGCCAGCACGCAGATGCCCGCGATCAGCACGAAATACTGGGCGACGGTGCGTTCCTTCAGGATGAAGGCAGAGATGAAAACCACCACGATGCCGCCGCCGATCACCGCCAGCAGCTTCCAGAACTTGAACGGCTGGTGGTCGGGTTCCGAACCGATGTGGTTGAGCGTGTGCCGCATCACGGCGTAGTTGCCGAGCCCGACCAGCAGGCCGACGCTGCACACCGCGAATGCGATGTGCCAGCCCAGACCCTCGCCGAACAGGTGTTGCGCGCCCGGCAGCCAGGCCAACTGGCCGTGGTAGGTGGAATTGAAGTAGTCCTTGATCTTCGGCGTCAGCAGCATCGAGAACGTCGAGCCGATGTTGACCGCCATGTAGTAGAGCGTGAACGCGCTGTCGATCTTGGCGTCGTCGCCCTCGTAGATCTTGCGCACCAGGTTGCCGGCGTTGGCCTTGAACAGGCCGTTGCCGACCACGATCACGCCCAGCGCCAGGAACAGGAAGGTGGAATTCGCGGCCGGCACCACCATCAGCGCATAGCCCACCGCCAACACGCAGGCGCCGAGCAGCATGGTGTGGCGCGTGCCGAAGAACTTGTCGCCGACCCAACCGCCGATCGCGGGTGAAACATAGATCAGTGCGGCCGCCGCACCCCAGGTCAGGCTGGCGGGCGTGTCCTGGAACGAAAGCCGCTGGATCATGTAGACGACGACCAGCGCCTGCATGCCGTAATAGCCGAAGCGCTCCCACATCTCGATCAGGAACACCGTCGAGAACGAGCGGGTCTGGGAAACGGCGGGCATGGCGGAATTCATGTTCTGGGGACACCCCTGTAGCGGAACGATCGGCCAAGCCTACCCCAACCGCGGCTGAATGTGGCACGGTACCGGACATGGCCCGTGCCGTTGATCCGAAATGGCGCGCCGTGCCCCGCCCGCGGCGTTCGCGTTTGCAATCCCGCAAACGCAGTCGGGTTCTGTCCGTGATGGCGCCGCGGCCAGCCCCGGAATGACGAATTCTTGTTAGGCTTTCCGGGTTCCGACCCCGAGTGCCGAGCACCATGCAGCCCTACCTTGACCTTCTCCGCGACGTCCTGGAGCACGGCGCCCGCAAGGGCGACCGCACCGGCACCGGCACGCGCTCGGTGTTCGGCCGCCAGATCCGCATGGACCTTGCGGAAGGGTTCCCCCTGCTCACCACCAAGAAGCTGCATGTCAAGTCGATCGTGCACGAACTGCTCTGGTTCCTGCGCGGCGACACCAACATCGCGTACCTGAAGCAACACGGCGTCAGCATCTGGGATGAGTGGGCCGATCCCAACGGCGACCTCGGGCCGACGTACGGCAGGCAATGGCGCGCGTGGCCGGCACCCGACGGTCGCGTGATCGACCAGATCGCGCAAGTGATCGAGCAGATCAGGCGCACCCCCGATTCACGGCGCATGATCGTCAGCGCATGGAACGTCGGCGAGCTGGACAAGATGGCGTTGATGCCGTGCCACGCGCTGTTCCAGTTCTACGTGGCCAACGGAAAACTGTCGTGCCAGCTTTACCAGCGCTCCGCCGACATCTTCCTCGGCGTGCCGTTCAACATCGCGAGCTACGCGCTGCTGACGTGCATGATGGCGCAGGTGTGCGGACTCGAACGCGGGGATTTCGTGCACACCTTCGGCGACCTGCACCTTTACTCCAACCACGTCGAGCAGGCGCAGGAGCAGTTGACCCGCGTGCCGCGGCCGTTGCCGAAGCTGGTGCTGAATCCGGACGTGCAGTCGTTGTTCGATTTCCGCCTCGAAGACATACGCATCGTCGACTACGACCCGTATCCTGCGATCAAGGCCCCGGTGGCGGTGTAGCGGCAGGCTTGCAGCCACGCACGCAGCGGAACCAGGCCTTCGCGTCCGGATAGTCGATGGTCATCACGAAGTGGCGGAAAACGTTGCCGCCGACGGCGCCTTCGATCCGTTTGTCCATCATGCTCGACATCATGTCATGGAACGCCCGGTCCGGACGCTCGGTGAACCACACCGGTCCCACGGACCAGCCCGCGATTTCAACCTCGGGAACCTCGATGATGGGCGCGGTGTGTTTGGGCCCGAACAGATCGTCGCCATCCTTCACGACGCGCCAGTCCGGATGCGCCTTGTGCCAGCGGTTGAACACGCTGGCGGTGATGTAGCTGGTCACGCCGAGTCCACCGACGGTCGGGATACCACTGGCTTTCTTGCCCTCGGGCGTGGGATGTGCGGTCGCACCGGTATCCAGCAGCATGTCCAATGGCTGGCCATCGATGTGGATGGTGATGCGAGCGTAGCCGAAGGTCGCGTGTCCCTGGTCGTCGCGCTGAAATCCGAGCGGGGTCGATTGTGCCGTGGAGTCGGGATGCCACGCGTTGCCCTGCAGGGTGAGGCGCCTGCCGGGGTAGTCGAAGGTCCAGATGCCGTTGGCGTACAAATAGCTGCCGCTGAACTGCCCGTCGTCATGCGATGTTCGGGAATAGCTTTGGGGGACGTCCTGAACCATGGCCGCGTTGCCACAAGGGCCTGACGGCGGAGGCAGGCCCCGGCCGGGCTTGTACGGCGGGACATCGACGATCTTGGCGGAATCTCCGCCGATCTTGCAGATGTGGGTCTTCAGGTGCAGACGCTTCGCCGTGGCAGCGGTGATCCAGTACATGCCGTTGGATCCGCCACCACCGGTATCGACCACCAACCGGAACTTCTGGCCGCTTGTCGTCTCCGGCGTGGCGAAGAAATGCCCGGCTTCGTACACGGTCGGCAACACCTGGGCCGTGGGTTGCGTGGCGGCCGCGGGAAGCGTGGCCATCGCTGCGGCCAGCATGGTGCAATGCGCGCGCGAGATGCTCATGCCGGCTCCCGATTCGTTACGATGGCGGAAACCCTAGAACTGCGCGCGTATGGCCGCATGGGCCATCCGGCACCCTGACTCTTGACACACTTCATGCGCCTTTCACTCATCGCCGCCCTCGATCGCAACCGCGCCATTGGCCGTGGCGGCGCGATGCCGTGGCATCTGTCCGACGACCTGAAGCGCTTCAAGGCGCTCACGCTGGGCAAGCCCGTACTGATGGGCCGCAAGACCGCGCTGGCGGTCGGACGACCCTTGCCGGGGCGGCCGAACCTGGTGCTGACCCGCGCGAATGCCGCGCCGTTCGAGGGCCAGGCCGTGGTGCATTCGCTCGATGAAGCGGTCGCGCGGGTGAATGGAGCGGAGTTGATGGTGATCGGCGGTGGCGAGGTCTATGCCCTGGCGTTTCCGCGCGCCACGCGCATGCACCTGACCGAAATCGCCACCGCGACGACGGACGCGGACACGTTTTTCCCGCGGTTCGATCCGACGGAATGGCGCGAGGTTGCGCGCGAGCATCATCCTGCCGACGCCAAACACCCGCTCGCCTTCGATTTCGTCGATTACGAACGTCGATGATCGAAGTCGCCGCCGGCATCCTCACGGACGTGCAGGGCCGTGTGCTCTTGATGCAGCGCCTGCCGGGCAAGCATCTCGCGGGCCTGTGGGAATTTCCGGGCGGGAAAGTCGAAATTGGCGAAAGCGTCGCGCAGGCGCTGGTCCGCGAACTCAAGGAAGAGCTCGACGTCGAAGTCCTGGACGGCACGCCGCTGGTTTCGATTCCGTGGCACTACCCGGAGAAATCCGTGCGCCTGCACGCGCTGCAGGTGACCGCCTGGAACGGCGAACTGCGCGCGCGCGAAGGGCATCCGCTGCGCTGGGTCGCCTTGCGCGACATGGATGCGGCCGAAATGCCGGCTGCCGACGCGCCCATCCTCGCCGCATTGCGCTTGCCACCGCATTACGTTGTTTCCACGTGTCCCGGTCCCCCCCGAACGGCTTTGTCGCACGGGGGTGAGGGGGCAGGTGCCGCCGACGCATTGTGGCAACTGCGCATTCCGGGGGCTTCACGCGATGAAGTAAAGGGCGCCGCGTTGCGCGCATTGACGACTCGTCCATGGCTGCGCGAATCGCTGCTGGTCAACCGGGACATTGAACTTGCGCGCGAGCTGGGCGTCGGCGTGCACCTCAAGGCCGCACAACTGCGCGAGCTCGGCAAGCGGCCGCTGCCGCGGAATGCGTGGGTCGGTGCGTCGTGCCACGACGCCGGGGAACTGGAACTTGCGGCCGGACTCGATGCGGATTTCGCAACGCTTTCGCCGGTGAACGCCACCGCGTCGCATCCCGGCGTGGCGCCGCTGGGCTGGGACCGCTTCGCGCACCTTGTCGCCGATGCACGATTGCCGGTATATGCGCTCGGCGGTGTTGGCCCGGATGATTTGCAGCGTGCGCGTGCAGCGGGCGCGCAAGGCGTCGCGGGCATCCGCGCGTTTCTCTGACTCACTCCCTTTGGAACGAATGGGGTCACGCGCATTGCGCGCGGGGATGTGATCCCTCACCTCCTTCCGCAGGAAGGGGGTCGATGCGAAGCATCGAGGGGATGTTTTCGCAGCGCGCAAACGCCTATCGAGCTTCGGCAAGTTCCAGATACCGCGCATGCAGCGCGGTCACCTGCGCATCCAGCGCGGCTTCCCCGCCATCGTTCACGATCACGTCATCGGCAATCGCGCGCCGTTGTTCCCGTGACGACTGCGCGTCCAGCATGCGCTGCGCGGCCTCGCGCGTGAC
>DATEKI010000070.1:0-4278 GCA_035277545.1 Rhodanobacteraceae bacterium
CGCCATCGAATCCAGCGAGCGCCAGAACGTGTCGCCCAGCTTGTCCTGGTCGCCGAGCGCGAGCGAGCCGCCCACCACGGTCAGGATGGTCGCGCCCATCAGCGCCTTCTGGTTGCTGCGCGCCCAGATGCCGCTGTTGTCGTAGGCGATGCGATGGTCGATGCCGAACGGGCCGTCGGCGAGCGCCGCTTGCAGCGGCGCCATGGTGCAGAGGCCGATGAACAGCAGGATTGCCAAACGTCGCGTGGAGGTGCCGGGCTGCATGCCAGTGCCGTAGGGTGCGATACGGGCACTTTGCGACGCCTCGCTTAGCGGCCGCTTCACCGCAGCTTTCGGGAACCTTGCAAGGCCGCCGCCGGCAGCCGGATCAGGCGTCCGTGCCGGTCATCGTGTCCTTGATCTGGCTGCCACGGATGGAAACCTGGTAATGCGCGATGCGCTTGCCGTGATCCTGGATGATGTCGACGTCCACGTGCGCCTTGTCGCCAGCGCCCGTGGCATTCGCTTCCAGCGCGGGGCCATTGCCGACCCGTTCAGCCTGCGCGATGGCTTCACCGAACGTCAGCTTGTTGCCGTCGAGTGCATGCGCGCCGCGGGCATCCTCGCCGCGTGCCGGGCTGCTGCCGAGCACCTTGCCGGTCGTTGCGTCGATGCGCAGTTCGAGCTTGGCGTTGCCGCGCAATACATCCACTTCATACCAATGGCCGTGCTGCGTGGCCTCCATGCCGTAACCGTAGGCGCGGCCACCGCCTGCTTCGGCGATCTTCACGGCCTGGGTCGGCGTGACCGACGACTTCAGCACGGCCGCCATTTCGAGGCGGTCGCCGGCTTCGATGCCGCCGGCGAACGCGGCGGCGGTGGCGGCAAGGACGAGGGTCGCAACGAGGGTGCGGGAAAATGCGCGTGTCATGGAAGAACCTCCGCGGGATGGAAGGTCCAGTCTGCGGCGCCAGTCTTTGTCCGCACTTCGCAGGCGCTTAGCCCTCGCTTAGTGGTGGCCGTGCGCGCGGGGTGTTAGCTTTCCCTTATTGCATGACGGGCGCTGCACATGAAGTTGCTCCTGGTCGAGGATTCCGAACGGCTGCGCGACAACCTTGCGCGTGGCCTGCGCGCGGCCGGCTTCACCGTGGACGTCGCCGGCGACGGCGTGGAAGCGAAAGGTTACCTGGCCGGTTATGCGTACGATTTCATGGTGCTGGACCTGGGCTTGCCAAGGCTGGACGGCTTCGGCGTCCTGCGCGCGTTGCCGGTGGGCGGCGAACGCCCGCGCGTCCTGGTGTTGTCGGCGCGCGACCAGGTGGGCGATCGCGTGGATGCGTTGAACGCCGGCGCCGACGATTACCTGGTGAAGCCGTTTGCATTCGAGGAAATCGTCGCGCGCCTGCACGCGTTGGCACGGCGTCCCGCGGAAACGCACGCGGACGTGCTGGAGCATGCGGGCGTGCGGCTGGACGCGCAGGCGCATCGCGCCACCGCGAACGGCGCCGTGTTGCAACTCACGCCGCGCGAATTCGCCTTGCTCGAACTGCTGCTGCGGCATCGTGGCCGGGTGTTTCCGCGCGCGGACATCCTGGAAAGGATCGCCGGCAGCGAGAGCGAGGCTTCCGATCGCAGCATCGAGGTCGTCGTGTTCGGCGTGCGCCGCAAGCTCGCCGATGCGGGTTGCGCGAGCCTGATCGAAAACCGGCGCGGTGCGGGGTACCTGATTCCGTGAACCCGCGCGTGAAAAACTTTTCGCTGCGCGCGCGCCTCACGCTGTTGCTCGCGCTGGCGGTACTGGTGGTATTCGGCGCGGCGGCCAAGATCGTGGACTGGCGCGCCGACAGCGAGATGCAGCAGCGCTTCGATGCTTCGCTGCTGGCCCGCGCACAGTCGCTGGCAGCGCTGACCCAGGTCGAGAACGGCCGCATCGCCGTCGATGCCGAGAATGCCGAGGCAAATGTTTTCCCCGGCAACGCGGAATCGAGCTGGTACGAATTGCGCTGTGGCGACAGCGTCGTGGCGCGCACCGGGCAGGTGCCGCCGCCGCTCGCCGCCGGCGCGCAGCCCGTGTTCGCGGACGGGGAACTGGCGGGCGGGCGCACGTTGCGGGTGGTCGCCTTGCGCTTTGCGCCCGCAAGGGAGGATCGCCGCACGGACGCCGCCGGCGCATCGGCGTGCCAGTTGCGCTACGCGCTCGATCGCGGGCCACTGGATGACCTGCTCGGTACGCTCGACATCATCCTGCTGGGCAGTCTGCTCGGCGCGTGCGTGCTGGTGATGTTGGTGACGCCGTGGCTGGTACGGCGGGGCCTGCGGCCGCTCGCGGTGCTGGACCGGGCGATGGCGGGGATCGGCCCCGATGCACCGGGTGGACGCCTGCCCGCCAGCAGCACCACCGAACTCGCACCGCTGGTCGCGCGCATCAACGAGGTGCTGGCGCGGATGGACAAGGGGCTCGCGCGCGAGCGGCAATTCGCATCGGGACTGGCACACGAATTCCGCACGCGCCTGGCGGAACTGCGCACGCTGGTGGACGTGGAAACGCGTTACCCGAGTGGACGCGACGCGCACAGCCTGCTGCGCGAAGTCGGCAGCATCGGCGCGGAACTGGAGGCGACCGTTACCGCGCTGCTGCAACTGACGCGCATCCAGTCAGGCCTGGAACAGTCGCAAGCCGAAAGCGTGCCGCTGCGGCCGCTGCTGGCGCGGGTGCGGGCGCGACACCAGGATGCCGCGCATGCGCGTGGCGTGCGCATCGAATCCGGTCCTGCGAGCGGGCCGGACATCGTGATCAGGGCGGATCCCGTGCTGCTGGAAATCGTGCTGGACAACCTGCTCGGCAACGCGGTGGCGTACGTCCCGGCGGGTGGCGGCGTCAGCCTGGGCGCGAACGGGGACGGCATCGAAGTGTGCAATGCCGCACCCGCCCTGCATTCCGAAGACCTGGTCAATTTCGGGCGGCGCTTCTGGCGCAAGGACGCGCAGGGCGCGGGCCATGCGGGGCTCGGGCTCGCGCTGGCCGCCGCCGCGGCGCGCGCGTTGAAGATGACGCTGTCGCATGAACTGGAGGACGGCGTGTTGCATGCCGCGTTGCGCTGGAACGGGCGGCAGCCCCCCGATGCGCCTGCCTTCGGCCGCCGCATCGACCCCCTTCGTGCCGAACGGGGTGAATGACCCGAGCCTTGCCTCCCGCTTACCGCAGGAAGCTGGTTCGCGCGCTGCGCGGACGCCTGGGCGGCCGTCGCGAGCGCACAACCCCATCCATGGCGAAAGACCTCCGTGCTTGCGTGATCCCGGAGCGCAGCAGGCTAGCCCGATGTCCGCCGCCGCATCGCCAGCGAATACAGCACCGGCATCACCACCAGCACCAACGGTACCGCCACGAACATGCCGGCGATGATCGCGATCGCCAGCGGCTGTTGCATCTGCGAGCCGCGTCCGATCGCCAGCGCCAGCGGCGACAAGGTGAGGATCGCCGCGATGGTGGACATCAGGATTGCGCGCGTACGGCTGCGGCCGGCTGCAAGAAGGGCCTCGCGCAGGGTCAACGTTTGCTCGCCGCGCTCGGACTCGGCCTGGATTTCCGCCAGTTCGGAGAAATAGAAGATCGACAGCTCGGTGACAATGCCGACGATCATCGTCATGCCCATCATCGAGGAAATGTCGAGCTCGGTGCCGGTGACCCACAGACCGATGAAGACCCCGCAAATCGCCAGCAGCGGCTGGACCATCACCACGATCGCGGCGCGGAAACTTTCGTACAGGAACAACAGCAGCGTGAACACCAGCGCGATGGCGGTCAGCAACACGATGGTCAGGCCATGGAATGCGATCTGCTGCTGCCGGTACAGCCCGCCCAGTTCGTAATACATGCCGGGCGGGAGCTCGCCACGCGCGTCGAGTACTTTCTTCACGTCCCGCATGGTGGAGCCGAGATCACGGCCGCTGATACGCGCGGTCACCGCCAGCATGCGCTTCAGGTTCTCGTGGTCGATTTCGGGCTGGCCGTGTTGCGGCGTCACGGTGGCCACCCGCGACAGCGGGAAAACATTGCCATGGCCATCGCTGATGGGCAATGCGGCGAGCTGTTCGATCTCGGCGTGGTCGCGCGGCGGCACCCACACGCGCACCGCCACCATCTTCGGGCCCTGCGGAAGTTCGGCGGCGACGGTGCCGGCGACCGCGGCCGAGACCTGGTCGGTGACGCTTTTGGGATCGAGCCCCAGCAGCGCGGCCTTGACCGGATCGACCTGCACCTCCAGCGCATCGCCCGCGGGGTTGATGCCGTTCAGCACA
>DATEKI010000071.1:0-3581 GCA_035277545.1 Rhodanobacteraceae bacterium
CCGTCGTGATTACGAAGGCGCGATTTCCACGCTGTGCGCGGGCTGCGGGCACGATTCGATTTCGGCCGCGATCATCCAGGCGTGCTGGGAACTGGACATCGAACCGCACCGGGTCGCCAAGATTTCCGGCATCGGTTGCAGCAGCAAGACGCCGACGTATTTCCTGTCGGCCTCACACGGCTTCAACGCGGTGCATGGGCGCATGCCGTCGGTGTTGACGGGCGCCAATCTCGCCAACCGGGAATTGTTGTACCTCGGCATTTCCGGAGATGGTGACAGCGCGTCCATCGGCATCGGCCAGTTCGTGCATGCGATCCGGCGCGGTGTCGACATGACCTATATCGTCGAAAACAACGGCGTGTACGGGCTTACCAAGGGGCAGTTCTCGGCCACGGCGGACCAGGGCAGCAAATCCAAGAAGGGCGCCGTCAACACGGACGCTCCGGTGGACATGGTCGGGATGGCGCTGCAACTCGGCGCGAGTTTCGTCGCGCGCAGCTTTTCCGGCGACAAGACCCAACTGGTGCCGATCCTCAAGGCTGCGATGAGCCACAAGGGCGCGTCGTTCGTGGATGTCCTGAGTCCTTGTGTCGCGTTCAACAACCACGAAGGCAGCACCAAGAGCTACGACTACGTGCGGGAGCACAACCATGCGTTGTGCCGGATGGACTTCATCTCGCCACGGGAAGAGATCACGGTCGAATATCCGCCCGGAGAAATGCGCGAGGTGCGCCAGCACGACGGCAGCGTATTGCGGCTGCGCAAATTGCCGGAATGCCACGATACCGGCGATCGCGTCGCGGCGATGAACTACCTGCACGCCTGCCAGGCGCGCGGCGAGATCGTCACGGGCCTGCTGTACGTCGACCCCGAGGCGCCCGACCTGCACGCACACCTCGACACCGCGCCGGTGGCGTTCAACACATTGGGCGAACGCGAACTGTGTCCCGGCGCGGCGACGCTGGCGAAGATCAACGCCGGCTTGCGCTGATGCGCTGCCTGCGGAGCCCGTCATCGACAAGCACGATCGCCGCCTGAACTGGCATCTGGATCGTTTGCAGGGCAGGATCCCGGCCTGGGCCGCGCGCGCGATGGGCTGGCTGCGCAAGCCGTCTTCCCGCTGGATCCGCCTTCCGATCGGATTGCTGCTCATTGCCGCCGGGGTGGTGGGTGTGTTCTTGCCGATACTCGGGGCCTGGATGGTGATACCGGGGCTGCTGTTGCTGGCCATCGACCTGCCGTTCTTGCGGCAACCGATACGCATCACGATCGTGTGGACCCGCCGTCTCTCGCTCCGCTTGCGGCGGCTTTGGCACGCGCGCCGCGGCTGACTTCGGTGGCAGGGCACCCGGTGCGCCGGGTGGGTTTGTTGCGGCGCAGCATTGCCGCGACTACCATAGCAGCACTGAATCCGGAGATCGTGCCATGGCCAAGGGCCAAGACCAGACGCGCCCGCAGAGCGATTGGCAGGTGATGTCGCAGCAGTACTGGAACGCGTGGAACGACGCCACGCGCAAGGCGTTCGGAGCGTTGCCGGATGCGGCTGCCGACAAGCCGTGGCACGAGGGGCTCGAACAGTGGTCGCGGATGTTCGACGCGGGCAAGGCGCAAAGTACGCAAACCGAGACGGTGGAACGGCTGCTGGCCGGTGCGCGCAGCTATTTCTCGCTGCTGCAGACGCTTGCCGAAAAGGGCACGAACGGGAACGCCGATCCGCAGGCCTGGACCGACGCCGTACGTGAATCCTTCAATTTCCCCGGCGCCGATGCGGCCTTGTTCGACAATCCGCTCGCCCGCGCGTTGCGCGAACTTGCGGGGCAGGGCGCCAGGGGCTTCGAGCAGATGATGGAAACCATGCAGCCGGCGATGCGCGAGATGCACGCGTTGCTGGACTTGCCCGCGTTCGGCTACGCGCGCGAGCACCAGGAGCATTACCAGCGCATGGGCAAGGCGTGGCTGGATTACCAGCACGAAACCAATCGCTACAACGCGCTGATTGCACGCGCCAGCCGGCGCGCGTTCGAGGTGTTCGAGGACAAGCTGGCCGAGCGCGGCGAGCCTGGCCGCCAGATCGATTCGGCGCGCGGCCTGTACGACCTGTGGGTGGATGCGGCCGAGGACGCTTACGCCGAAGTCGCGTTGTCGCCGGAATTTCGCGAAGTCTATGGCGCGCTGGTCAACGCGCAGATGCGGGTGCGCCAGAACGTGCAGAAGGAAGTCGAGCGCGTGGCCACCGATCTCGGCATGCCGACGCGCACCGAGATCGACAGCATGGGCAAGCGCCTGCACGCGCTGCATCGGGACGCCAAAAACCGCGCCGAAGTGCTTCCCGGGCTCGTCGCCGAGGTTGCCGCGTTGCGTGCTGAAGTCGAGCGCCTGAAGGCCGGTGGCAAGCCGGCCATCGAGAAGGCATCGCGAAAACCCGCGCGCAAGGCGCCCCGCAAAACCGCCCAGCCCGCTGCCAAGGAGTAACCGCGATGGAACCCATCCGCATCGATCCAAGGCGCGCGCTGGACGAAGCCATGCGCGCCCAGCAGAAACTGAGCGCAAGCTTCAAGACGCTGCGCGAAGTGGAAGACGTCGACTACGGCGCAACCGACAAGGAAGAGGTCTATCGCGAGGACAAGGTCGTCGTGTATCGCTACAAGGGCAAGGGCAAGCCGACCGCCAAGGCGCCGCTGCTGATCTGCTACGCGCTGGTCAACCGCCCGTACATGGTGGACCTGCAGGACGACCGGTCGCTGGTCAAGAACCTGCTCGCGCTGGGCGAGGACGTCTACATCATCGACTGGGGCTATCCGGACGGCGCCGACCGCTGGCTGACCCTGGATGATTACATCAACGGCTACATCCGCCGCTGCGTCGATGCGGTCGCGAAGCACGCGGGCGTCAAGAAGATCAACCTGCTCGGCATCTGCCAGGGCGGCGCGTTCTCGCTGTGTTTCACGTCGCTGCACCAGGACAAGCTGCAGAACCTGATCACGATGGTGACGCCGGTCGATTTCCACACGAAGGAAAACATGCTCTCGCACTGGACGCGCGGCATGGACGTGGACCTGTTCGTGGACACGCTGGGCAACGTGCCCGCCGACCTGATGAACTGGTGCTACCTCACGTTGAAGCCGGTGCGCCTGAACCAGCAGAAGTACGTCGCGATGCTGGACATCCTCGACGACAAGACGGAACTCGAGAACTTCCTGCGCATGGAAAAGTGGATCTTCGATTCGCCCGACCAGGCCGGCGAGGCGTTCCGCCAGTTCATCAAGGATTTCTACCAGGGCAACAAGCTGGTCCAAGGCGGGCTGGAAATCGGAGGCAAGGCCGTGAGCCTCAAGAACATCACGATCCCGGTGCTCAACATCTTCGCCGAGCAGGACCACCTGGTGCCGCCATCGGCTTCGCGCCCGCTGGGTGAACACGTCGGCACCAAGGACTACACCCAGCTCGCGTTCAAGGGCGGCCACATCGGCATCTACGTGTCCGGCCGCGCGCAACGCGAAGTGCCGCCCGCGATCCATGAGTGGCTGGCCAAGCGCACGAAGTAGGGCGGGAGAAGTGAAGCGACAAAATCGCCGGGAGCG
>DATEKI010000072.1:0-7571 GCA_035277545.1 Rhodanobacteraceae bacterium
ACTGGAGTGGATGGTGAAAGACGGCATGCGTCCCGCGCAGGCATTGCTCGCTGCGACCGCCGTGGATGCGAAGATCCTGCGTCAGCAGTACCAGTTCGGTCAGCTACGACCCGGCCTCGACGCCGACATCATCGCGGTGCAGGGCGATCCCACGCAGGACATCGCCGCGATCGAGCACGTGCCGTTCGTGATGAAGGGTGGCGTGATTTACAAGCATCCGTAGGGCGGGTGGCAACCCACCTCGCGCGTTGGCGTCGGGATGCGCCGCGCTACTCCCGACCTACGCGTACTACGTGCCTTCGATCTTTACTCGTTTGTTCCTCTTGCGGTATTTTCGCCGGTATTCGCGACGCTGTTTAGTGACCTCGTAAAGGACAATTCCGGAGGTCGTTCCAAGGTTCAGACTCTCGATCATCCCGAACATTGGAATGTTTACGCACATTTCGCTGTGCTCGACGGCAAGGTCGCTGATTCCGCGCGCCTCGTTGCCGAACCAAACAGCCAGCTTGTAATGGACCGTAAAATCAACTTCGTCAAGCGACGCGTTCCTTCTGCCTTTCACATGTGGCGATGTCACGATCGAAGCGAACCGGTTTTTCTCAAGATGTTCGATGCATAGTTCGGTGTTGTCGAAGCGTTTGACGAAGCTCCATTTGATTGCAGACACCGAAGTCCCGGAAAGAGACCGTTCCTCGCGCATTGCCTGCCAATCATCCGGCAGAGCTTTCCGAGGATCGACGATGTACGCTTTTTCGACGCCTAGCGCGTTGACGTTTCTGATTATCGTGCCGATGTTGCGAATGTCGCGTGGATCCTCAATGACGGCTATCAGGTTCTTGCATCTGAAAGGCTTGATCCTGTCTGCGCGCAAACGAGCAGATGACTTTGCTTTTTGATTTTCGTCCACGCTATCCCCAGTCCGATCGGTTCAAAACGCCGCAATCTTCCTACCTGAAAGGACGGGCCGCAAGCTGGCGTCCGCGCGTTCCGACTATCGAACCAGCGATGGCGCCAGCAATTCCGCGACCCAATCCATGAAGGCGCGCACGCGGCGAGGCAGGTTGCGGCGCTGCGGGTACAGCAGGGTGACGGGCATGGGTTCGGCCGCGAGGTCTGGCAGCACTTCGATGAGGCTGCCGTCGTCCAGCAGCGGCGCAACGCCGGTGCGTGGCGCCTGGATCAGGCCGAGGCCGGCGAGGCAGGCGCCGACGTAGGCCTCGGCGCTGTTGACGGTGACCGCGCCGTGCATCGGGCGGGTGCGATAGCCGTCATGCGTCGGATATTCGAAACCAGGCGGACGCGCGCCCAGCGTCGTGACGTAATGCACCAGCCGGTGCGCGTCGAGGTCTTCCAGTTTCTTCGGCGTGCCATGGCGCGCGATGTAGGCGGGGCTTGCGCAGGTGACGACCGGCAACGCGCCGAGCCTGCGCGCGGCGAGCGCGCTGTCTTCGACCGGGCCGACGCGCAGCACGCAGTCGAAGCCTTCGCGCACCACGTCGACGATGCGATCGGTGCCGCTGAGTTCGATTTCGAGTTGCGGATGCTGGTCGAGGAATTCCGGCAGCCGCGGCAGCACGAAATGACGCGCGAGGCCGCTTGACATGTCCACGCGCAGGCGCCCGCGCAGCGCATGCGCACGCTGGAACATCGACTGCAGTTCGTCCATGTCGTCCAGCAAATCCTTGCAGCGCTCGTAGAACGCCTGGCCGTCGGCGGTCAGGTGCACGCGCCGCGTGGTCCGGTGCAGCAACTGCGTGCCGAGCGCCGTCTCCAGTTTGCGCACCGCGGTCGAGGCGCTGGCCTTGGGCAGGCCCAGGCTGTCGGCGGCGCGGGTGAAACTGGAAAGTTCGGCCACCCGGATGAAGGCCTGCATGGCGTCGAGCTGGTTCATGGCGCGCATTATTGTTCGTAAAACACGAACATTCAAATCCATATTTGCTTGTTTATCGCAAGCAGCGCGATCAATAGATTGGCGTTCGTCCCATCCACCCAAGGAAACGCCATGAACACTCCAACCCCCATTGCCCTGATCACCGGCGGCAGCCGCGGCCTCGGCCGCGACATGGCGCTGAGGCTGGCCGCGCAAGGCACCGACGTGATCCTCACGTATCGCAGTCGCCGCGAAGAAGCCGACGCCGTGGTGGCCGCGATCGAAGCCGCCGGCCGCCGCGCGGTCGCGTTGCAACTCGACGTCGGCGACAGCAAAAGTTTCGACGCGTTCGCCGCGCAGGTTGCCGCCGCGTTGCACACGCATTGGCAACGCGAGCGGTTCGACTACCTGGTCAACAACGCCGGCGTCGGCGTGCACGCGCCATTCGCCGAGATCGACGAAGCGCAATTCGACCTGCTGATGAACGTGCACCTGAAAGGGCCGTTCTTCCTCACCCAAAAATTGCTTCCGCTGATCACCGACGGCGGGCGCATCCTCAACATCTCGAGCGGGTTGGCGCGCTTCGCGTTGCCGGGTTATTCCGCGTACGCGGCGATGAAAGGCGCCATCGAAGTGCTGACGCGTTACCAGGCCAGGGAGCTGGGTGCGCGCGGCATCGTCGTGAACGTGCTGGCGCCAGGCGCGATCGAAACGGATTTCGGCGGCGGCGCGGTGCGCGACAACGCCCAGCTCAACGGTTTCGTCGCCGCCAACACTGCGCTGGGCCGCGCCGGATTGCCGGAAGACATCGGCGCCGCTGCTGCGGCATTGCTCGGCCCTGGTGGTCGCTGGATCAACGGCCAGCGCATTGAGGTTTCGGGCGGCATGTTCCTGTAAGCCCGCACGATCGGTCGAAACCCGCATCAATCATCAGGAGAATCCACCATGAAAAAAATCTTCGCAATCACGTATTCCTACAGCCCCGACGCGGCGTTGCAGGACGCGACGCGCCCTGCACACCTCGAACACCTGCGCCGACTTGTCGACGACGGCACGCTCGTCGCCTCCGGCCCGTGGGGTCAGGACGACGCGCGCGGTGGCCTGCTCATTTTCCACGCGGATGACCGCGCGGCCGTGCGGGCGATCGTGGACAGCGATCCGTTCGTTACCAAGGGCGTGGTGGCGACCTGCGAGATCCGCGAGTGGGTGCCGCTGCTTGGTCCGGCAGCGCAGGCGCTTGCCGCGTCCGGGTGAAGTGGCTTGGCAGGCGGATGCGCCGGTTTCCTTCTCCGCCGCTACAGTTGCTGCCGCACCGGGGCGTCGATCAGGAGGGCAACCATGAATGCCGCATCGCAGCCGAGCCGGGTGTTTTTCGCCGCCTGCTTGATCGCGTTGGGTGTCACCGGGCTGGTGAACGGCGATTTCGCACTGGTATGGCAGCACGTTCCGGCGCACGTGCCGGGCCGAACCATCCTTGCCTACATCTGCGCCGCGGTCGAAGTGGCGTTCGGGATCGGCCTGCTGTTCAGGCGCACGTTGGCGTGGACGTGTCGCCTGCTGTTTCCGTACATGGTGGTGTGGCTGGTGTTGCTGCAAATCCCCTTCGTGATCCGCGCGCCGCTGGATGCAGGCGCGTGGGGCAGTGTCGGCGAGATCGCGATCATCACCGCGGGTGCGTGGTACCTGTTCGCGACGTACGCGGGAAATGCCGGCGCGCACGCCGCGCGTTGGCTGTTGATCGTCGCGCTGCCCATGATCGGCGTCGAAGTCATCGTGGATGCGGTGAAGGCCGGCGACAAGATCATGCAGCCGTGGTTGCAAGTGCTGCCCGACCCGATGGCGTGGGCGTGCTTCACCGGGATATGCAGCATCGCGACGGCGCTGGCGTTGCTGTTCGGCGTCTGGCCGCGCCTGGCGGCGGCGCTGGAAGCTTTCATGCTCGGCCTGATCGCCGTCGCCTACTGGGCGCCTGCGCTGCATACCGGCCGGACCGCGACGACCGCGTTCATCATCTCGTTCCTGATCGCCGCCGGTGTTTGGGTCGTTGCCGACAGTTATCGGAGCGCGCGTTGGTTCGGCAGCGAGCGTTCGCCATGGAAGGCGTGAAGGTTGTTCCGGACGGCTGCCGCTGCGCTTCCCGACCTGCGCTTGCTCAACTGTCCGTGTTGCGGCGCGAAGCGACCACGACCGGTTGCTTCCTGTTCCGCGAATGGTGGGTGGCCACGCGGCTCGCGGCGCGGGACGCGCGACGCACTGCGGTGCGTCTGCGGCCGCGCATGCCGGCGGCCTCGGCGACCAGGATCGGCGGCGTCTGCTCGCCACTGAAACAATCGTCCAGCAGGCGCGCCATCAGGTTGTCACGCAGGGCGGCGGTGCGGCCGCCGAGTACCACGGCGAACAGGCGGTGGCCACCTCGCACGGCGGTCGAGGCGAGATTGAAGCCGGACGCGTCGGTGAAGCCGGTCTTCAATCCATCCATGCCGGGATAGCGGTACATCAGGTTGTTGTGGCCGCGCACGACGCGACCGCGGAACACGAACTCCTGCGTGGCAAAGAAATGCGCGTACTGCGGGAAGTCGCGGTACAGCGCCATCGCCAGCCTCACCAGATCGTGCGCAGTGGAAATGTTGTCGGGATCGGGCAGGCCGGACGCGTTCGCGAAATGCGTGTCGGTCATGCCGAGCAGTGCCGCTTGCGCGTCCATCATGTCGGCGAAACGGTTCTCGCTGCCGCCGATGCCTTCAGCCATCACGGTGGCGGCATCGTTGGCTGACCTGGTGATCATTCCGAGGATGCAATCCTGCACCGAAATGGTCTGGCCGGCGAGCAGGCCCAGCTTGGTCGGCGCCTTGCCCGCCGCCCATGCGGACACCGGCATCTGCTGGTCGAGGCGCAGCCTGCCGCTCTTCAAACCTTCAAAGGTGAGATAGAGCGTCATCATCTTGGTCAGCGAGGCCGGATAGTCGCGCTGGTCGGCGTTCACCTGCTGCAACACTTCGCCGGTGCTGCCGTCGACCACGATGGCCGCGTAGCCAGCGCGCGCCGCACCGGCGAAACCGCCGAGGCCGCACAGCAGCGTCAGCAGCAGGATCGCGCGCAACCGATCCTGCATCCGTCCCGGTCTCATGGACTCGATGGCCACCCGAACCTCGCATTGCAACAGTGCCCGACCCGGTGGCGACGTTAGCGCAAGGCGAAGGCAAATTCCAGAGGTAAAGCCTCAAACAAATGCGTCAAATCGATGTATCGAAACGGTTCTTCTGGTTCGCCGGCCGTGGTGGCAGCGTCGAACGTTTCCGCACCCAGTTCGTAACCAAGGCCTGTGCGGAAGGCGCCATCGTCTCCGGAATGCGGGCAAATTCGCTGGGTGCTCCCGTCTTCGCGTTCTGGAACAGATGATTGAGCCCGGGAAGTTCCAGGATCGTTGCATTGCGGTCAAGCCTGAGTGCATCGCGGATGGCGGGCAGGTCGAGTGCGGTCGGAACGGCAAGGTCGAGTGACCCGTCGAGCGCCAGCACCGGCACGTCGAGCTTGCGCAGCGCGATGGCTGGATCCAGCTTCAGGAATTGTGTCATCCAGGGACGCGTGACCTCGTCCGGGAGACTTTCGGCTTCCCGGGGCTCGACGATTTTCTCCGCAAGTCCATGCGCGACGATCGACTTCGACCTGTCACATTTTTCTACCTGGATCTCGCCGCGCCGCTGGTACCGGCATAGCTGCCGTGGCACGTGGGTTGGGCCTGTTTTACCGGCAGCATGTACCTCGCGGCGGGACGGCGGTGATCGCCGGAATTTCTGCGCGGCCGGCTGCCAGGCTCTCGGCATGGCAGACGGAGTTGTTCACGCTGCTGGTGTGCCCGCCGCTGGTGTTTGGCGGCACCATCAGCGCTTCGCAATGGGGCGAGTTCTCCGTGTCGTGGGTCCTGACCGCAGCGGCGTGGGTTGTGGCCGACTCGTATCGAGGTTTGGGCTGGCTCCGTGCCAGCACGCGAGTTCCCACCTGGCGTTCGCGCAACGTGGGTGGCAAGTGGTCAGGCACCGCAAGCGCTTTTTTATATCGGCGGTCGCCTTTTGATGTTCCGAGCCAGTCAGAAATCCTTACAGTCTGGCGTTGAAACCAAGAATCCTATCCGGTGGCTGGAATGCGAGGCGTGACAAGGCTTGCAATGAAAGGTGTCGGTTTTCAAAACACTTTACTGCGTCGGAGGTCATTACATTTTTGATTATTGCCAAAAGACATGAAATTGAACAACCGCGCCAAATCAGGCGCTTGCAAGAATGGCATGCAACTTGCTCATATTGGGCGTCGACGGCTGTCCAGTTCCCGGGGGTTAATGGGCCGTTGACTTCGGATCCCACCACGTCACGGTTATCGAGAGGTAACGGTATGAACAAGTCCACCGGGTTGATCGGCCTGATGCTTGCCGCGCTTGCACTGGTTGCTGGGCCTCGACTTGCCCAGGCGAATCCAACGCAGATCGCGACCATCAGCGGTGCGTATGATTTGTGCTATTACGACACCCCCTGCCTCGTGTTCCACAACACCACGGGCTTCGATTTCACCAACGCGCAAATGGTATTGAAGGGCTATGGAGCGGGAACGCTGAACAACGGCAAAAGCCAGACCGTCAACCTCCCTAATCTTGCGGCGAATGGTGACACCAACGTTATATGGAATGGCTCCACCACACCAGGCAACTTGTTCGCTTACGATTATGACGACTCGTATGGGTTCAAGGCGACCTGCCCATTCTCCTATCCGGTCAACGCCGGTTTGTGTGCCCAAGTCGGGAACTTCAGCGTGACGTTCACTGCCATGTGGAACGGCCAACCCATCTACTCTGTCTTTTCTCCCACGACGAATGCTTCGGGAGGCTTCGTGGGTTGGGAGGGGCTGGACCCGGACGGTTGGTCCGAGAACCCCACGTATGATGTGCACGCTGGCAGCTTGTCGGGTGTCTTGGCGTACATCTATGAGGGGACACCCCCTACCAGCGTGCCCGAGCCTCAAGCACTGGGGATGTTCGGATTTGGGATGCTCATGATCGGCCTTTTCGCAGGGTTGCGCCGGCGCTTCGGCTGAGATCGAGCGTCACACGCTGTTGGCATGCAAGCGACCCTCGGTAACGGGGGTCGCTGTTATCGACACCATATGGCTGACGGCAAGTGCGAATGGGCAATAGCGCTACCAGGCCATCATGGATTCGACTCGTCCCCGGCCAACTCATGCTGTGCGTCGGGCAGTGGATCGTTGATGCGGTCGTGGCAGATGCGTGCCACGTGACGCTCAGCCCGCGGGAGCGGAAACGGGCGGCTGGTACGGGGTCGCCTGTGCGGCAAACGTCGCGAGGTCGATGTTGGTGCCGCACACGACCAGCGCCACGCGCTTGCCATCCAGCCGCTCGCGGAGCGGACCGCACAACGCGGCGGTGGCCGCGGCGCCGGCCGGTTCCACCGCCAGTTTCATGTCGGTGAACAGCAACGCCATCGCGCTTTGCATCGCAGTGTCGCTGACCAGCACGATTCCGTCCACGAACTTCCGCGCCACGCCGAAGCTGTACGGCAGGGCGTACGGCGCGGCAAGGCTGTCTGCGATGGTGTTGACGCGTTCGAGCTTCTGCGGTGCGCCAGCCGCGAAACTGCGCGACATGCTGTCGGCGCCTTCCGGTTCCACGCCGAACACCATGCAGTGCGGCTGCATC
>DATEKI010000073.1:0-3092 GCA_035277545.1 Rhodanobacteraceae bacterium
ACGCGTTTCACGAATGCCGGTGCCGTGCCGGCGTTCCTGTGCTCCGGCCTCGCGGTCGCGCTGCTCGCCGCGCTGGTCGGGCGTTCGGTGGAACAGCTTGGCGACCGTTTCGGCGCGGGCGCGACCGGCGTGCTGCAATCCGCGCTGGGCAACCTCCCGGAACTGTTCATCGCGTTGTTCGCGCTGAAAGCCGGGCTGGTGATGGTGGTGCAGGCCGCGTTGATCGGCTCCATCCTCGCGAATCTTTTGCTGGTATTGGGCCTCGCCTTCACCGTGGGCGGACTGCGCCACGGCGCGCAGAACATCGACTCGCAACGCGCGCGCGCGACCACGGTGCTGATGCTGCTGGCGGTCGCGGCGATGGTGGTGCCGTCGCTCGCCAGCTACGTGCATACGCCGGCCGCACCGCACGAAGATGCGATGTCGCTGGTGGTCGCCGTGATCCTGCTGGTGCTGTTCGTCGTCACCCTGCCCGCCTCGCTCAAGAGCAAACCCGCGGGCGACGCCGCCGAGCAGCACGAGCCACCGCGCTGGCCGTTGCCGCTGGCGCTGGCGCTGCTGGCCGCATCCGCCATCGCCGCCGCGTTCGTGTCGGAATGGTTCGTGCACGCGCTGGAACCCGCGATGGGCGCGCTGCACATTTCCGACGCGTTCGCCGGCCTGGTGATCGTCGCGATCGCGGGCAACGCGGTGGAAAACGTGGTCGGCATCCAGCTTGCCGCGAAAAACCGCTCCGAGTACGCGTTCTCGGTGGTCATCAATTCACCGTTGCAGATCGCGCTGGTGCTGGCACCGGCACTGGTGATCCTGTCACGGCTGTTCGGTTTCACGCCGCTGACACTGGTGTTTCCGCCAATGCTCGTGGTGAGCGTTGCGATCGCGGTGCTGGTGAGCGCCTTCATCACGTTCGACGGTGAATCCGATTGGGGTGAAGGGGTGTCACTGCTGGCGCTGTATGCCATCATCGCCACGGCATTCTGGTGGGGGTGAGCGTCCGCGCACCATGGGCGACTGCTCGCCTGATCGGCTTTTGCACCTGGTGAAAAGAAAGGAAACAGCAATGCCCATCACCCGCCGCTTGCGAATCAATGCGCCGACCGATCCGGTCCTGGTACAAGGCCTCGCGGCCATCCGCGCGAAAATGCACCTTCCGGACGCGTTCCCGTCCGAGGTCGAGGCGGCGGCGCGCGATGCCGCGGCAAGCGTGACGCTGCCCGGTCTCGACCGCACCGACATTCCACTCGTCACCATCGATCCGCCGGGTTCGATGGATCTCGACCAGGCGATGTACATCGAGCGCAACGGCGGCGGCTGGCGCGTGTACTACGCGATCGCCGACGTGGCTTCGTTCGTCGCGCCCGGCGGCGCGATCGACCTTGAAGCCAACCGCCGCGGCGAAACGTTGTACGGCATCGGCCACACCATTCCGCTGCACCCGACCGTGTTGTCGGAAGGCGCGGCATCGCTGCTGCCGGAACAGTTGCGGCCCGCGTTGCTGTGGACCATCGACCTCGACGCCGGTGGCGCCAGCACGGACGCGAAGGTGGAACGCGCGCGCGTGAAAAGCCGCCGGCAATGCGACTACGACAGCGTGCAGGCATCCATCGACGCCGGCACGGCCGATCCGATGTGGGGCTTGCTCAAGCAAGTAGGCGAGTTGCGCAGGCAACGCGCGCAGAAACTCGGCGCTGTCACCCTGCCGCTGCCCGAACAGGAAGCCACGCAAGTCGATGGCCGGTGGACCCTGGCCTATCGCGCACGGCACCCGGTCGAGGACTGGAACGAGCAAATCTCGCTGCTCACCGGCATGGCCGCCGCGGGCATCATGCTCAAGGGCAAGATCGGCATCCTGCGCACCCTGCCGCGACCCGATCCGGAAGCGATCGCGCACCTGCGCGAGACCGCCGCCAACCTGAAACTCGCCTGGCCGCCCGACCACGCGTATCCCGCCTTCATCGACGCACTCGACCCCGCCGACCCCGCACAGGTCGCGATGCTGGTGGCGTGCACGCGCGTGCTGCGCGGCGCGGGCTACACCAGCTTCCGCGGTACCGCGCCCGCGCAACCGATGCAGTCGGCACTTGCCGCCGAATACACCCACGCCACGGCGCCCTTGCGGCGCCTGGTCGACCGTTACGCAGGGGAAATCTGCGTGGCCCTGTGCGCGGGGCAGGCACCGCCGGATTGGGCGTTGACGGAACTCGACGCGCTGCCCGACACGATGCGGATGGCCGACCGCACCGCGGGCGATTTCGAGCACGCGACGATCGACCTGCTCGAAGCCGTGGTACTCGCGCCGCGCGTGGGCGACAGCTTTCCCGCGATCGTCACCAACCTCGAAGACGGCGACGCACGCACCGGCACCGTGATGATCCATGATCCCGCCATCGAAACACGCGTGCACGCCGGAAGCGATCTCCCACTCGGGCAGCAAGTTTCGGTGAAACTGCTGGAGGCGGACCCGGCCACGCGCAGGATTCATTTCGAACTGGAGTGACCGCGATGCCCAGTCCCGCCACCTTGCTGTGGGGCATGCTGTTCGGCGCGATCGGCGTCGGCTACTTCATCTACGGGAAGCGCCAGGCGATGATCGTGCCGCTGGTGTGCGGCATCGCGCTGGTCGTCTATCCGTGGTTCGTGTCGGGCGCGTGGCTCACGCTGAGCGTCGGCATCGTGCTGATGGCGGTGCCATACTTCGTGCGTTATTGACACGCATCGCACCCGCATGACCAGCACCACAATCGCCATTCCGTCCCCCGGTGAAATCCGTGCTGCCCGCGAACGCCTGGGCGGACGCGTGCGCGAGACCCCCGTGTGGCAGTGGCGCGGCGACGCGATCGGCCGCGCGGCGGGTATCGACACGCAGGTCCTCCTGAAGCTCGAATTGTTCCAGTACACCGGAACCTTCAAGGCGCGCGGCGCGTTGCTGAACGCGATGGCGCTGTCCGACGAAGCCAAACAACGCGGCGTCACCGCCGTCAGCGCGGGCAACCACGCCATCGCGGTTGCGTTCGCGGCGCGCGCGGAGGGTACGACGGCGAAGGTGGTGATGCCGAAAACCGCCAATCCCGCGCGTGTCGCGTTGTGCCGCA
>DATEKI010000074.1:0-10666 GCA_035277545.1 Rhodanobacteraceae bacterium
GGCAGTCAACGGCACCATCTACGGCACGGTTCCCGTCGCCCAGGGCGAAACGATCCAGATCACCGGCGGGGCGGGCTTCAATCGCACCATCACCGTTGGGCCGTCCGGCAAGTATTCGATCACCCTGCCCGTCGGCACCTATACGGTATCGCTGCTGCAGGATGGCAAGGTGGTTCAGAGCCGAAGCGGCGTGACGCCGGCCGCTGCAGGCGCGGTGGCGGTGGATTTCGCGGGGGCGGCCGCCAATCAGCAGGTCCAGACGCTCAATGCGGTCACGGTTACCGCCAACAGGATCCCCGCGATCGACGTGACCACCACCAACCAGGTCACCACGATCACCGCCAGGCAGTTGCAGCAGCTGCCACTGCAGCGCAACGCCGGCGACATCGCGATGCTGGCGCCGGGCGTCAACATGGGTTCGCCGCAATTGTCCTCCGGCCCACTGGGCAATCCCATCAACGTGTTCGGCGGTGCCTCGACGGCCGAGAACGCGTATTACATCGACGGCATGAACGTCACCGATGCGCTCACCGCGCAGGGCGGCATCGAATTGCCTTATGGCGCGATCGAGCAGCAGCAAACCTACATCTCCGGCTACGGCGCGCAGTACGGCCGCTCGATCGGCGGCGTGATCAACCAGGTCGGCAAGAGCGGCACCAACGAATGGCACTTCGGCGTGCGCGCGCAATGGGCGCCGGGAGCAACACCATGGACCGCCAAGAAGCGCAATTTCTACTTCAACAACCCGCTTTCGACCGACCCCGGCTACAGCCCCGGTGACATCAAGATCTACAACGAGGGCAACCACTCTCAGGAAACGGTCTACGACGCCTACGTGAGTGGGCCGATCATCAAGGACAAGCTGTTCTTCTTCCTGGCCGCAGAACAGGACAACTCGAGCGGGACGACTATCGGTTCGGTGGAAGGCCCGGCCCAGTACCAGTGGCATCAGCACAAACCCAAGATCTACGCCAAGGTCAACTGGAACATCAACGACAGCAACATCCTGACCCTGACCGGACTGCAGACTTCCGACAAATACTGGGAAGCGAACTACGACTTCGACTACTCCACGTTGCAGCGGGGTGACTTCCAGGGGCTCGACCAGACCAGCAAGACCGCGTTCCGGCTGTGGTCGTTGAACTACACGTCCTACCTGACCGACAACCTGACGCTGAACGCCATGCTCGGCAAGACGCGCGGCGAGTACTACACCCAGCAGCCGGGCTACCCCGGGTTCGATCCAACCCTCCCGCACGTCGGCGGCATTTCCACGCAGAATCCGACGTTCCTTCCGCCCGGAAGCACCGGCATCAACAACTCCCAGAGCAGCTCGCAGCAGTCCGATCCGAGTCACCAGGTCGACGTGATGAGCTATCGCGTGAGCCTGGACTGGAAATTGCCTTGGGATCTCCTGGGTACCCACGATATCCAGGTCGGCATCGACAACATCAATTCCTGGGACCTGCATGACGGTGCCACCATGACCGGCCCGGGTTACGCGTGGTACTACGGAAGTGCCGACCCCGGCAAGCCGATTTTCGGCCTCAACCCCAACGTGCCGCCATACGTCGGACCGCCACCCGCTTCCACCTGCCTCACCAACAGCAGCGGGCAGGTGCACTGCTATTACGTGCAGCAGCGCATCGACCTGTCGAATGCGTCGGTCAAGGTCTTCCAGCGCGCCCAGTACATCGAGGACAACTGGCAGGTCACGCCCAACCTGTTGCTGAACCTGGGTCTGCGCAACGACTCATTCACCAACTTCGACGGCTCGGGCGTGCCCTACATCCGCCTGACCAAGCCGCAATGGGCGCCCCGCATCGGCTTCAGCTGGGACGTGCACGGCGACTCGACCATGAAGGTGTTCGGCAACGCCGGCCGCTACTACCTCGCCCTGCCGCTGACCACCGCGCTGTCCATCGCCGCGCCCGTGACCGCGACCAACCTTTACGGCACCTACACCGGCATCGATCCCAATACGGGCGTGCCGATCGGATTCACCCCGCTGCCGCAGAATCCGTCGACGGGCGTCTCCATCGACAACGAGTACGGCCAGCCCAAGGATCCGCGCGTATCGGCTTCCCAGAACATCAAGGCCGAGTTCTCCGACAACTTCGTGCTGGGCATGCAAAAGAAATTCGAGATGCTGGGCACGAGTTGGGTGTTCGGCGCGACCGGCACCTACCAGAAGATGAGCCGCATCATCGACGATTTCGATGACGAACAGATCGAATGCGCGGCGGGCCGTGCGCAAGGCTACGCCTGGATGACGCCTGACACGTGCAGCAACTGGGCGCAGAGCCTGGTCCTGATCAACCCGGGCGTCACCAACAACCTCATGATGAAGGCACCCGACGGCAGCCTGGTGCCGGTCACCCTCACCGCCGCCGACCAGCGGTTCCCGAAGGGACCGACGCGCAAGTACTACTCCATCGACCTGTCGCTCTCGCACGAGTGGGACGGCAAGTGGTTCGCCAAGTTCGACTATGTATGGGCCCAGACCATCGGCAACACCGAGGGCCCGGTGAGTACGTACTCGCAGCAGAGCGGATCGTACGAATCGCTAACCACCGCATGGGACTTCCCGGAGCGCATGGAGTATTCGTACGGCATGCTGCCCAACGACCGCCGCAACCAGTTCAAGATCTACGGCGCCTATGCAATCAACAAGGACTGGACGGTCGGCGCCAACCTGTACCTGGCCTCCGGCGTGCCCCGCCTGTGCCGCGGTGGCTACGGCCCCGACCAGCTCGCTCTGCACGGTTCGCACACCTACTACTGGTGCGCCGGTGAACCGGTGCCACCGGGCTCGTTGGGGCGCCTGCCATGGACCCGTCGCCTGGATTTGAATGTCGACTACAAGCCGGCTTGGGCCGATCACAAGCTCGATTTCAACCTGGCGGTGTTCAACGTGTTCAACAGCCAGAAACAACTTTTCATCAACGACTTCTTCGGAACCACCAGCAACCCCAACCCCGACTTCGGAAGCCCCAACAACACCCAGGCCCCGCGGTATGTACGGTTTTCGGTGTCCTACGATTTCTGAGCGCTCCCCGCGCACTCTCCCCCGCCGGGCGCAAGCCCGGCGTTTTTTTGCGACCACGTCCCATCCCTTGGCTCTTGACCACGCCCGGGCCACGCTGCATTTAGTATTGACGCCATCGCCGACCATGACGTGAACGCGCTTCCGATGCCGCAATCCGAACAAGCTCCGTCGCCCTGGCCGCTTTCGTCCGTGGCCACGCGCCTTCTGGCCCGTGCGCGCAGGGAATGGGTCGAGCAACAGTTCGATGCGGCCGAGCGGTCGCTCGCCAACGTGCTGGCGCTGGCTCCGGACAACCCGGAAGCCACGCGGATGCTGGGGACGGTGATGCTGCGCCGCGGCAAGCACGCCAAGGCCGTCGAATGCTTCCGCAAAGTGCTTGCCGTGTGGCCCGACGATGACGACCTGCGCATCGGGCTCGGCATCGCGTTGTACGAACAGGGCCAGGTCGATGAAGCCGTGATGCATCTGCGGCGCGCGTGCGAGGTTGCACCCGCGTCCGCGTCGGCATGGTTCAATCTCGGCGAGGCGCTCGCGCGCGAAGCGCACACGCAGGAAGCCATGCATGCCCTGCAACGGGCACTGGACCTCGAACCCGCGCATCTGTCCGCCCGGCTTTCACTGGCGCGGGCGCGGGCGAACCTCGGCGAGGTCGAGGCCGCCGTGGCGGGATTCCGCGAAGTGGTGCGCCGCGATCCCGCCAACGCAGAAGGCTGGTTCGGCCTGTCGAACCTCAACGTGGTCCGCTTCGACGCCACCGACGTCGCGCACTTGCAGCGAGCGCTGGCGCGTCCCGGCCTTGCCGGGCGTGAATACGAACTGCTGGCCTTCAGCCACGCGAAGGCATTGGAAAACCAGGGCGAGCACGCGCAGGCGTTCGACGAATTCGCGCGCGCCAACGCCTCGCGCCGCCAGCGGATGCAATGGGACGCGGCGGGCGAACACCGCCGCGTCGACGCGATCCTGCGCGTGTTCGGGAACGACACGCCGCCGCCGTCCGATCCGCAGCTCGGCCGCGAGGCCATCCTGATCGTCAGCATCCCGCGTTCGGGCTCGACCCTGGTCGAACACATCCTCGCGTCGCATCCGGAAGTCGAGGGCGCGAACGAGATCAAGGACATGCAACAGGTTGTTGATGCGGAAACGCATCGCCGCCAGTCCGCGTTTCCGCTGTGGGTGCCGGACGCGACCGCCGGGGACTGGCAGCGCCTCGGCCGCGAATACATCGCGCGCACCGCGCGCTGGCGCGAACGCAAGCCGCGCTTCACCGACAAGAGCCTCGTCACCTGGTATCTCGTGGGCGCGGCGGCGGCGATGCTGCCGGCCGCACGCATCGTGGTCGTCAGGCGCGATCCGGTCGAGACCTGCCTCGGCTGTTTCCGCCAGTGCTTCAGCGAAAACAGCGGCTTCGCCTGCGACATGGACGAGATGGCCGGCTACTGCGCCGACTTCCTGCGCCTCACGCGCTTCTGGCTGCAGAAATATCCGGATCGCGTGATGGACCTGCAATACGAATCGCTGGTTGCCGATCCTGGCACCGAAGTGCGCCGCCTGCTGGATTTCTGCGGCCTGCCCTTCGATCCGGCGTGCCTCGATTTCCACAAGACCGCGCGCACGGTACAAAGCCTGCCCAGCGCCGCGCAGGTACGCCAACCGATCCGTCGCGACACCGCGCGCAGCGCGCTTTACGGCGACAAGCTCGATCGGCTGCGCCAGCGGCTGCGCGCTGCCGGGGTGCTGGCGGAATGAGCATTCGGATTCGCGGCGGGTTGCACATCGCGCGATGGATCCCGGCGGGTTTGATGTTGATCG
Organism: Rhodanobacteraceae bacterium; assembly: GCA_035277545.1. Classification (GTDB taxonomy): domain Bacteria; phylum Pseudomonadota; class Gammaproteobacteria; order Xanthomonadales; family Rhodanobacteraceae; genus 66-474. The sequence goes on from DATEKI010000074.1 coordinate 4,859, forward strand.
CGATGACCGCGTGCGCACCGCTGCCGCCGCGCAATCCGCTCGCGACGTGGGTGCCATCCAGGAACTACGACATCCGCAAGCCGCAGTTGATCGTGCTGCATTTCACCGACCAGGATTCCGCGCAGCAGGCGCTGGACACGCTGCGCACCGCCAACAGCGGCGGCCCGGTCAGTGCCCACTACCTGGTCGGGCGAGACGGCCACGTTTACCAATTGGTGAGCGACGTCGACCGCGCGTGGCACGGTGGCGGCGGGCGCTGGGGCACCATCACCGACGTCAATTCGGCATCGATCGGCATCGAGATCGACAACAACGGCCATGAGCCCTTCCCGCCCACGCAGATCGACAGCCTGATCCGCCTGCTGGCCGACGTCACCACGCGTTGGCACATTCCCCGCGCGCAAATCATCGGACACGAGGACATGGCGCCCTCGCGCAAGGACGACCCGGGTCCACTGTTCCCGTGGGCGACATTGGCCGCACACGGCTTCGGCCTGTGGCCCGATTCCGGCTTCGAACGACTCACTCCGCCGCCCGGCTTCAATCCCTGGACGGCACTGAGCGTGATCGGCTATTCGCTGGATGACCCGAAGGGCGCAGTGCACGCGTTCCACGATCATTTCCGCGGCACGGGCGGCGACACGCTGGACGCCGAGGACGCGCGGATTCTCTACAACCTGGTCGGCAAGATCGAGCAAGGCGATACCGAAAAACCCTGATCCGTTGTTGCCACCCGTTGCACGCCGGCGCTCGTCGGGCCGTCTTCATGGGTCACGCTGGCCGATCGCAACAACCTCACCTCGACGGAGGCACGCCGATGATGAAACCCACGCGATGGAGCGTTTGCGCAGGCTGCCTGCTCGGGCTGTTGGCAGCGACGGGCGCGGCCCGCGCGGGCGACCCGACGGCGAGCGTCCGCATTGCATTCGACCGCACCGGCGTCATGGCGGTCGAGACCCGCGGGTACGCCGACACCGCGACGCACCGCGTCGTCACGGCGAACGATCCCGTGCGCGTGGCTTCGATCTCCAAACTGGTCACGGCCATCGGCGCGATGCGCCTCGTCGAGGCGGGCAAGCTCGACCTCGATACCGATGTCTCGACGTACCTCGGATGGAAATTGCGCAACCCCGCGTTCCCCGAAGTGCCGATCACGCTGCGCCTGCTGATGTCGCATCGATCCAGCCTGACCGACCATGCGGGGTATTGGCAGACGCCATTGGGGTCACCGCTGCGCGACCTGCTCGACGACCCGAAGGCGTGGGATGCGCAGCACAAACCCGGCACATGGTTCCACTACACCAACCTCAATTATCCGGTCGTGGCGCAAGTGATGGAGCGCGTCACCGGCGAGCGCTTCGATGAATTGATGCAACGGCTGGTGCTGAAGCCACTCGGCATCGATGGCTGCTTCGGGTTGGCGACGTGTCCGGACGCGACCGCCGCGCGCGTCGTGGTCCAGTACGACGCGCAGGGCAAGCCAACCGCGGATGACAACCACGGCAAGAGGCCCGCTTGCCCGGTGCGGCCGGCAGCCGATGGCAGTTGCGATCTCGCACGTTATCGACCCGGCGAAAACGGCGCACTGTTCGGGCCCCAGGGCGGGTTGCGGATTTCCGCGCTCGGTCTCGCCCGGATCGGGATGCTGCTGCTCGGCAACGGCACCTTCGCGCTGAACGGCGAGCGGCTGTTGACGCCTGCCTCGGTGCGCACGATGGAAACGCCCGAGTGGCAATACGACGGCCACAATGGCATGACCTACGAGCAGGACGACAATCCATCCGGCTCCGAACGCGGCATGTTCTGCCATTGGGGTCTCGGCATGCAGATCCTTGCGACGCACGTTGCGGGTTGCCGCGACGATCCGTTCGGGGATGGCGTTGCGCGCGTCGGACACTCCGGCTCCGCATACGGCCTGCAATCCGGACTATGGCTGGACCGCGCAAGCGGCACGGGCGTCGCATGGTTCCTGACCGGCATGCCCGACAGCCGGCAGGGTGGCCGCTCGGCGTTCAGCGCTGCGGAAGAACAACTCGCGCACTGACCCATCCACATCCGTCGCACGCCGCTTTCGCTTTCGCGTGCGCCGACGCGCCTACTCCGCACCCGACTGGCGTGCTGCAAGCTGCCCGAGCACACGCTCCCCGCGCAAGCGCAGCGCCTGCGCCAGCGCCATGATCGCCGCCGAGAAGATCACGATCACCACCAGCCCCGACACCATGTCAAGGTAACCGAGGTTGCCGGCATGTTTGTCGAGGCCTGGATAACGCCCGAGCCAGCTGATCAGCGTGACGCCGCCCAGCCACGGCAACATCCAGAAACCCGCGCGCAGGTCGAGCTTCGGCGTGTGCCTGCCCCAGCCGGTTTCGTGGATCGCCAGCAACACGAAGCCGAGCAGCACCGCGACCATCAGTTTCCAGACGACGTCCCAGCCCGACCAGAACACGATCAGGTTGGACGACAGGAACGCGAGGTACGGAATGATCCAGCCGCCGCCCAACCGGAACGGGCGCTTGTGGTCCGGCAGTTCGCGGCGCAACGCCATCATCGTCAGCGGGCCCGAACCGAACGACATCACCATCGCCGACGTGTGGAAACCGACCAGTTTCTGCCAACCCGGGAACGGCAGGAAGAACAGCAACCCCACGAAGAACGCCAGCAGCACGCTGACCCACGGCACGCCCTTGTCGTTGACGCGTGAAAGTGCCTTGGGCGCATTGCCGTTGCGGCCCATCGCGTAGGTCAGGCGTGCGGAGAGGATGGTGTAGATCAGGCCCGTATCCGACGGCGACACGAACGCGTCCACATACAAGAGGATCGCAAGCCAGCTGAGTCCCAGCGCCGCCGCCAACGCCGCCAGCGGTCCGAACGCCATCGAATGCTCGCCGATGCCGGCGATGAAGCCGGTGCCGATGTTGGCCCAGCCCCCACTGAGCGCCGATTCGGGCAGCGCGCCGATGAAGGCCACCTGCAGGCCCACGTAGATCACGGTGCACAAAGCGAGTGAACCGAGGATCGCGATCGGCACGTTGCGCTGCGGGTTGCTGGTTTCGCCGGCCAGTTCCACGCCCTGTCGGAAACCGAGGTACGAGAACACCACGCCCGCGGTCGCGACGGCCGAGAACACCCCGTGCCAACCCATCGGCATGAAGCCGCCGAGCTGCGGCGCGAAGAAATGCCGCGGATGGAACTGCACCACGAGGAACGCCACGATCGCGATGATGATGATCCCGACCTTCCACACCACCAGCGTGTTGTTGATGCGGGCGAACCAGCGCACGCCCAGCATGTTGATGAGGACGAAACAGAACAGCAGCGCGCAGGCGACGCCGAGTCCGGGCGTGGTCAACACCGGCGAGCCGTCCTTGAGCGTCTGCAGCCATGGAATGTAGTTGGCCGCGTACTGCAGCACCGCCAGCACTTCCAGCGGCGCGACGGCGACCGTCGCGATCCAGGTGATCCAGCCGGAAATGTAGCTCGCGAATGAACCGAACGCGAAGTGGGGAAAGCGCACCACGCCGCCCGACACCGGAAACATCGTGCCGAGTTCGGCATAGGTGAGCCCGATCAGCAGGATCATTACCGCGCCCACCAGCCACGAGATGATCGACGCGGGGCCAGCCTGTTGCGCGGCGTTCATCGCGCCGAACAGCCAGCCCGAACCAATGATGGAACCGACGGCCGTGAACAACAGCCCGACCGTGCCTATGTGGCGTTTCAGGCGGTGATCGTCACCGGCGGCTTGTGCAGTCGTTGGCGGCATGGCGGTCCTCCGTCGTGAATGGTGTTTTCTTGCGTGGTCATCCCGAAACGGCAAAACCGTTTACCGCATCGTGCTGGTGCGATGGCATGCGCGATGCAGTGCCGCGACGCCATCCGTATCTCGAAACATCCAGTCCCTCGCCGCTGATGTGCGGCATCGCGTCCGCCATCAGGTCGGCGAGATAACGTGCGGACCCGCACGCCATCGTCCAGCCCAGCGTGCCGTGGCCGGTGTTGAGGAAAAGGTTCTTGTACTTCGTGCCCCCGATCACGGGCGTGCCGTCCGGTGTCGCGGGCCTCAATCCCGTCCAGAATTCACCCTGCTTCGGATCGCCGCTTTGCGGGAACAGGCCTGCGACGACCTTCTCGAGCGTGGCGCGACGCCGCGCCGGCAGCGACAGGTCGTAACCGCACACGCCCGCGGTACCGCCGGCGCGGATGCGCCGGTCGAACCGCGTGACCGCGACTTTGTACGTCTCATCGAGCACCGTCGACATCGGCGCCTTCGCCGCATCGGTGATCGGCACCGTCAGCGAATAGCCCTTCAGCGGATACACCGGCAGCCGGATATCCAGCGGCGCGAGCAGGCGCGGCGTGTAGCTGCCCAGCGCAAGCACGTATTGGTCCGCACGCTCGGCCCTGCCGTCGATGCGCACGCCGGCGATGCGATCGCCGGATGCCTCGACGGCTTCCACCGTCGCGTTGAAGCGAAATTCGACGCCCGCGCTTCGCGCACGTTCGGCCAGCAGTCGGGTGAACAGCTCGCAATCGCCCGTCTGGTCATCCGGCAGGCGCAGCGCGCCGACGAACCGGTCGACGACATCCGCCAACGCGGGCTCAACCCTCAATATTCCGGCGCGGTCCAGCAACTCGTGCGACACGCCGTATTGGTCCAGCACCGCGATGTCGCTGGCGGCGGCATCCAGTTGCGCTTGCGTGCGGAACAATTGCAGCGTGCCGAGCTTGCGGCCTTCGTAATCAAGGCCGAACCCGTCGGCGAGCTCATTGAGGCATTCGGTGCTGTAGCGCGCCAGCCGCAGCATGCGCGCCTTGTTGACCGCGTAGCGCGCGGCCGTGCAATTGCGCAGCATCTGCAGCAGCCAGATGTACTGGCGCGGATCGAGGCCCGGCTTGATCACCAGCGGCGCATGCCGCGAGAACAGCCATTTCAATGCCTTCAGCGGCACGCCGGGCGCGGCCCACGGCGCCGCGTAACCGGGCGAGATCTGGCCGGCGTTGGCGAAACTGGTTTCCCGCGCCGGACCGGGTTCGCGATCCACCACCGTCACCTCGAAACCCGCGCGCGCGAGATACCACGCGCTGCTGGTGCCGATGACGCCGCTGCCCAAGATCAGTACGCGCATGTTTGGAACCGCTGGATAACCTGCTGCGCTCGGCAGCTTGCGTGCCGGCGGTGCTCGCAATGCTCACGTACTGACGTGTACGCTCCGCTTGCTGCGCTCCGGCGTCCATGGAATGTTTTCGGCCATGGATGGCACTGCCTTCGCTCGCGACGGTTCTGCAGCAGTTCCCGTGCGGATTCGTCATGGAACATAAAACGGATCATTCGGCGTGGTCGAACTCGGGCATCGCGTCGAACTGCTGCCCTTTCCGCCATTTTTCCGCACCGGGACGCGTGTACACGACCTTGCCGCCCACGATGGTGTAGAGCACCCGCGTGCGCAGGATGTCGTTGGCCGGCATGGTCAAAAGGTTGCCGGAGAACACGTCGATGTCGGCCAGCTTGCCTGGCGTCAGCGAGCCCAGCTCGTGATCCTCGAACATCGCAAAGGTGTTGTTCCAGGTGTAGGACTTCAGTTCCTGCATGCGGGTCTTGGCTTCGGCCGGGAAGAAGGTTTTCCTGCCGTGGTCGTACGCGCGGGTGACACCGCAATAGAACACCGGGATCGGATTGGTGTCCTCGACCGGCGTATCGGTCCCGTCCAGCACGATCGCGCCGCTCTTGATCAGGGTTTCCCACATGTACGCGCCTTCCTTCGCACGCTGCCCGCCGATGCGCGGCACCACCATCGGCGCATCCGAACA
>DATEKI010000075.1:0-9207 GCA_035277545.1 Rhodanobacteraceae bacterium
TTCGCTTTTCAGGAAATGCGTCGGCGAAGCGGATCCGCATTTCAGCGCCGCATTCAACCATGCCTTCCTGGCCAATCACTCCACGGTGAAATACATGCAAGCGGCCTGGTCGGAATGGGCCAATGTGTTCACGGTCAGCTCGGATGAGGTCCGTGCGGCCAAACGCAGCTACGGTGACATGCCCATGGTCGTGCTGAGCCGGGCGCCGTTTCCGCGTCAACCGAACGAAACCCGGGCGATGCGCAACGCGAAGAACTACCTGTGGGTGGAGCTGCACGACGATATCGCGGCGCTTTCGACGCGCGGGGTGAACGAGATCGTTCCCGGCGCCGGGCATTACGTTCAGTTCGACAAGCCGGACGTGGTGATCGAGGCCATCCGACAGACCCTCGACACGGTGCGTGCGGATGATCACGCCTCGACGGCCGCGCATGCACCCGGCGGTGACAGGAGGGCGGCCGATCCTCGTGCCTCGGCGGCCGGTGACTGCTGCCGCCAGCCACGATGACTCGAAATTGCTGACAGGCGACGCCGGAGCCGCTACCGTGGCCATTCCCGTCCTGTTTCCATGCACCCATGAACCCCCTGCGCTGGTCGTTCCGTACCGCCTTCCTGATCGGATTCCTGATCTGCGTGGTCTTGCTGGGGTATGCACTGTACGAGGAGATGTACCAGAACCAGATGCCGTGCTATCTCTGCGTGATGCAGCGGGTTGCGTTCGTGTGGATGGGACTGTTTTTCCTTGTTGGGGGGCTGCATGCACCACGCGCGGGCGGGCGCCGGACCTATGTCGCGCTGGTGCTGATTGGCGTATTGTTCGGCATCGCGATGTCCGTGCGCCAGTTGTGGCTGCAGTCTCTGCCGGCGGACCAGGTCCCGGCCTGCGGCGCAAGCTTCGGTACACTCGTCGGCATGCTCCAGCAGGGATCGATGCCGCTCGGCCGGTTCCTGGCGGTGGTTCTGCACGGTGACGGAAACTGCGCGGCGGTGACGTGGAGATTCCTGGGCCTGTCGATGGCCGGCTGGGCGCTCGTCTGGTACGTCGTGCTGGGCATCTGGGCACTGCTGCCGCGTCCGCGCGGCAACAAGTCGGTGGGCGTGCGCCCGTTGCGCGCGGCGAGGAATTGAACATGGCCGGTCCCGAATCGTCCCCGCGTCCGCCCTTGCGCCCCGTTCGCGAAACACGGCCGTGGCGGGCCGACAGCTGGCAGGCGCATCCCGCCGCGCAGATGCCGGCCTACGATGACCCGGCCGAGCTGGATGCGGCGCTGGCCAGGCTCGCCGAGCTGCCGCCGCTGGTCACGTCATGGGAAGTCCTCGCACTCAAGCAGCAGCTGGCGGACGCCCAGGACGGCAAGCGCTTCCTGTTGCAGGGTGGCGACTGCGCGGAGACCTTCGCGGATTGCAACAACGAAGTGATCGCCAATCGGCTGAAAGTCTTGCTGCAGATGAGCCTGGTACTCGTGCATGGCCTGCGCATGCCGGTGCTGCGCGTGGGCCGCTTCGCCGGCCAGTACGCCAAGCCGCGTTCCGCGGATACCGAAACCATCGATGGCGTGACGTTGCCCGTTTATCGCGGTGACCTGGTCAACGGTCCCGGGTTCACGAGGGAGGCGCGCCGGGCTGATCCGGCGCGCATGCTGGAAGGCCACGCGCGTTCGGCAATGACGATGAACTTCGTGCGCGCGCTGATCGACGGCGGGTTTGCCGACCTGCACCACCCCGAATACTGGAACCTCGCCTGGGTGGAGGGCTCGCCTCTGGCTTCCGAGTACCGGCAGATGGTGGACGGCATTTCCGGAGCGATGCATTTCATGGAAACGCTGGCCGGCCCCATTGCCAGTTTCCAGCGCGCGGATTTCTACACCTCCCACGAAGCGCTGCTGCTGCCCTACGAGCAGGCGCTGACGCGGCAGGTACCGCGGCAATGGGGCTGGTTCAATCTTGCGACCCATTTCCCGTGGATCGGCATGCGCACGGCGGCGCTCGACGGCGCGCACGTGGAGATGTGTCGCGGCATCCGCAATCCGGTCGCGGTCAAGGTCGGTCCGGCGATGCATGCGGACCAGTTGCAGGCATTGATCGACATCCTCAACCCGGACGACGAGCCGGGGCGCCTCACGTTGATCCATCGCATGGGCGCGGGGGGCGTTGGCCAGCACTTGCCGCGCCTGATCAATGCGGTGAAGGCGACCGGCCGGCGTGTCCTGTGGGTGTGCGATCCGATGCACGGCAACACGGAGAAACTCGGTACCGGCGTCAAGACGCGTCGCTTCGCGAACATCCGCAGCGAGCTCGAACAGGCATTCGACATCCATGCCGCGGAAGGTTCGCGTCTCGGCGGCGTGCACCTGGAATTGACCGGCGAAGACGTCACCGAATGCCTCGGTGGTGCCCGCAATCTGTCGGAGGCCGACCTCGGCCGGGCCTACAAGTCCACCGTTGATCCGCGGCTCAATTACGAGCAGTCGCTCGAACTCGCGATGCTGATCGTGCGCAAGTCAGGCAACCCGGCCGTCGCGGCGTAGGGCTGGTCTTGCCCTGCCATTCGAATTGCGCGGGTGGGTCGAAGCCCGCCTTACATTTTGCTTGCAAGCCGCGCCAACTCGCGCCAGGGATCGATATCCCAGAACCCGCGTGCCTGGCCGGATGGCGAGGGCAGCACGAACACGCGGCTTTGGGCGATGGTGAATGCCTGTTCGCCGTAGGCCGGACTGCGTGAGCCGGGTGCGAGCCCTGCACGGGCCGCGTTCTTGCTCGTGAACGCGACGAAGCGTGGGCGGAAACGCGCGAGCTTGCGATGCAGGCTTGCGGCATCGAACGCCGCGCGCGGCAGCTCGGCGTCGGACCCGAAATGGTGCTTGGCGACGTCGGTCAGGCCGATGCCGAACTGCAACACGTCCTTGAATTCGGCGGGCACCAGCAGCCGTGGTGTCAGGCCGACCGCGAACAGCGTGCGCCAGAAATGGTTGCCGGGATGTGCGTAGTAGGCGCCTTCGCGTGCCGAACGCGTGCCTGGCGCGGTGCCGCAGAACACCACGCGCAAGCCGGGCGCCAGGACGTCGGGAAGGATGAACGTGTTGCGCGCAGCCATCGGGGGCATTGTCGCAGATGGCCCCGCGGGACGGCGCGGGCGCACGCTAGAATGCGCGGTCACCGCCTGCATCGCCCCTTCCATGACGCACCCCTTTTTCGTCGATATCGATCCGGTCGCCTTCCACGTCTTCTCGTTCGGCGTGCGCTGGTACGGGTTGATGTACCTGGGCGGTTTCGTCGGAGGCCTCGCGCTCGGCGAATACCGCCGCCGGAAAGGGCGCCTGGCCGTGGATCGCGATGCGTTCCTCGATCTCGCGTTCTACTGCATGCTCGGCATCATCGTGGGCGGCCGCATCTGGTACATGCTGACCTACCAGCCCATCGACTGGATATGGACGGATCCGCTGCAGATATTCCGCGTGTGGGACGGGGGCATGTCGTTCCATGGCGGATTGTTGGGTGTGCTGGCCGCGAGCCTGTGGTGGTGGTGGCAGCATCGTGCCACGACCACGCACTACTTCGATGTCGTGGATTTCGTCGCGCCGCTGGTGCCGATCGGCCTCGGCCTTGGACGGCTCGGCAACTTCATCAACGGCGAGCTTTGGGGCAAGCCCAGCACGCTGCCGTGGGCAATGATCTATCCGCACGCGGGCGCCGAGGATCATGCATATGCTTTCGGGGGCGTGATCGAAGGCAGCAAGCTGCACTTCCCGGCGCATCCGTCCTGGCAGGCAACCTACCAGCAGTTCGGCGGCCATCTGCCACGCCATCCCAGCGAGTTGTACGAGTTCCTGCTCGAAGGCGTGGTGCTGTTCACCGTGCTGTGGGTGTTCTCCATCAAGCCCCGGCGTCGCTACGCGGTATCCGGCCTGTTTGCATTGATGTACGGCGTGTTCCGTTTCGCGGTGGAGTTCGTGCGGCTGCCCGACCCGCAACTCGGCTATCTGCTGCACACCGGCTGGTTGACCATGGGCCAGGTGCAGTCGATCCCGCTGATTATCGTCGGCCTGCTGCTGCTGTGGATGTCGCGCCGCGCGCCGGTGGTCGAACCGGCTCCGCCCGGGGTCAAAGCCACTTCGCCCGCTTGAGCACGATGTAGAGCGAAATGCACACCACGATGGTGATGCTGATGATGATCGGGTAGGCGTACGGCTTGGCGAGTTCCGGCATGTCGTGGAAGTTCATGCCGTACCAGCTTGCCAGCAGCGTGGGTGCCGCCAGCAACGCAGCCCAACCGGCGAGCCGCTTGACCACCTCGTTCTGGCGCACCGTGATCAGCGACAGGTTCACGTTCATCGCCGCGCCGAGCATTTCGCGCATCGAATTGATCGCATCGCTGACGCGCGTGACGTGGTCCTGCACGTCGCGGAAGTACGGCCGCACCTCGTCGCGGATCACCTCCGGGTGCAGGCGCACCAACTGGCCAAGGATGTCCTGCAACGGCGTGGCCGCGAGCTTCAGCGTCAGCAGTTCGCGCTGCATGTCGTACAGCCGGCGCGTGACGTCGCGGTTGGCGGCGTCGCTGAAAACGTCGTGTTCGAGGTCCTGCAGTTCTTCCTTGAAGTCCTGCACGATCGGCAGGTAGTTGTCCACGATGTAATCGAGGATCGAGTAGAGCGCGTAGCTCGGGCCGAGGGCCAGGTGTTCCGGCGCCTGTTCGCAGATGCGGCGCGCGGGCGCATAGCTGCGTGACGCGCCATGGCGCACCGACAGCAGGTATTGCTTGCCGATGAAAATGTGCGTTTCGCCGAAGGCGATGTTGCCCTCCGTCATCTGCGCGGTCTGGGCGACGATGAACAGAGAGTCGCCATAGGCTTCGATCTTGGGCCGCTGGTGGGCGGTGTGCGCATCTTCCACCGCGAGTTCGTGCAGGCCGAACTCGCCCTGCAGTTTTTCCAGCAACGCTTCGTCCGGTTCGACCAGGCCGACCCAGACGAATCCGTGCGGCTGCTCCAGGAAGTCGCTGATCTCGTCCAGCGTAATGTCGCGGATCTTCCTGCCGTCCGCGCCGTACGCGGCGCAGTTGGCGACCATGGATTTCGCGGCCGGGGTGTCCATGCCCCGATTATGCGGGAAGCGCACGCGGCGTGCGTGCGCGCATCAGCCAGAAACCGCACAGCAGCCCGAACCAGGCCGGCAGCGCAAACAGGATCCAGGGCAGGTTGTGTTGCGGGAACGCCGGCAAGAGCTTGGAGGCGAGCGCAAAGATCGACAGCAGCGTCATCACCCCGGCGATCGCAATGCCGAAGCGACTGCTTGTTGCGCCGGGCCTGCGCACGCGCCACAGTGCGGGAATCGCCAGCCATGCGAGCGGGTTGAACAGCCACAGGTTTTCGTTGGCCCATGCGGCGCGGTGCGCGGTCGCGAACCAGAGCACAAGCATCAGCACGCCCGCGAGGCCCGCCAGGAGCGTGTACAAGGTGCCGACCACCGCGAACCACCAGCGCTCGATGTCGTACGCGTCGCGCAGCCATGCCGCGGCAAAGAATGCGATGCCGAGTACCAGCCCCGCGATCAGCAACGGCCAGCGCATGTCCGGCGCGTGTGCAGGGGGGGAGGGCAGGCGTTGCGGCGACAGCACGATTTCCGATTGAACCAGCGGCGCGCCGTCGCTGCCGTGCACGCCACGCAGTTCCTGCATCAACCTTGCAGGGATGAAGGCGCCGGTCCAGTGACTGAGCGGCTGGTCGGCGTAGGGGCCGAGGCCGAGATCCAGCAGGTACATCAACCACGGCTGGCCGGACATCAGCCGGTCCGTTTCGCTGCGGTAGGTTTCACCGTGTGCGGCGGGGCCGGCGAGCTGCCTTTCCAATGCGCCGCCCAATACCCGGTTCAATGCATCGCGCACGCGCGTCGTGCAGTTGTCCGCGAAGTAACGGTAGCGATAGCGTGCGTGCTCAGGCTGCACGTTCCACACCAGGAAATCGCGCAGCGCAGCGCGTTGCGCCGGAGCCAGGTCGAGATGCTGGTCGGTGATGGAACGTCCTTCGCCGGAGTATTCCTGGATGTCGTCCGCGGCGGGCCATGCGGCCGCGCGGTAGATCATGATTCCGCGCGCGAAGTTGAGATAGAAGTCCTTCTGCTCGAAATCGAACAGGCCGTAATTGAAGGCGTAAGCCTCGCCGCTGGCGGTGTCGGTGATCACCACCGCGTCGTGGCCGAAGCGTTCCCAGTACACCGAACCGGGACCGTAGGTGTAGAGGTCCACGCGCAGGTCAGCGCCGGGCGCGTCGACGACGCCTGCGCGGGAAGATGGCGACAGCGATGCGATGCCCAAAGCCGCAAGAACGGTGAGGCACCAGGCCAGTTTCCGCAAAGGCATTTCTTGATCCGTCGCCCCGGCGAAGGCCGGGGCCCAGTGGCGATGTTGCATGATAAGAGCAAAGTCGCTGGGTAAACTCGCGCCATCCATGGCGCTCGCCCTGCGGGCCGCCTTCGGCGTTCGCGTTTGCAATCCTGCAAACGCAGTCGGATCGCGGCTGCGCCGCGTCCGGAATGACTAAAGAGAGTTGTTGCGCTCTCCCGAGTCCGGAGTCTCGTTACGCAGCCTTCGCCTTGCGCACGCGGAATTGAAGAACGCGCCGATCATCCGCACGCGTCACGTCGAACGCGTAATCCCCCAGCGTCGCGGTTTCGCCGGGATCGGGCAGGTGGCCGATTTCCGCCGTTACAAGGCCGCCGACGGTGTCGTATTCCTCGTCCGGGAACGCGGTGCCGAACTGCTCGTTGAAATCCTCGATGGGCGTGAGGGCATCGACCAGCCAGCTGCCGTCGGCTTGCGCGACGACCAGCTTCGGGGGTACCGCGTCATCGTGCTCGTCGTCGATCTCGCCGACGATTTCCTCCAGTACGTCCTCGATGGTCACCAGGCCCGCGACACCGCCGTATTCGTCCACCACCACCGCCATGTGGTTGCGCGAGCGGCGGAACTCCGCCAGCAGCACGTTCAGGCGCATGGATTCGGGGATCATCACCGCGCGGCGAAGCAGCGCCCGCAAATCCATGGAGCCGTTCTGCTGGCGCCGCAGCAGGTCCTTGGCGAGCAGGATCCCCAGGATCTCGTCCTTGTCTTCGCCGTGTACCGGAAAGCGCGAGTGGCCGGATTCCACCACGGTGTCGAGGATCGCCGGCAGGTCGTCGTCGATGTCGATCGTGACCATCTGGGCGCGGGGCACCATCACGTCGCCGACCACCATCTCGGTGACGCGGATCGCGCCTTCGATCATCGCGAAGGTTTCGCTGGTCAGCAGCCCGTTGCCCTGCGCTTCGCGTAGTTCCGCGAGCAGTTCCTCGGGGTTGCGGGGTTCGCCCGAGAGCATGTGGCCCAAACGATCCCACAACGAGCGGTGGGCGGGGCCAGTGGTACTTGGGGGTTCTACGGACATGGGTGTGGAACACGTCCCCGGAGGGGCGGACCCTCCATTCTAGCGGATATCCGGCGCCGGCGTTTTCGCGCCGACGCGTGCTTCACGCGACATAAGGGTCCGCGATCCCGAGCGTGGACAGGATCCGCGTTTCCAGCGTTTCCATCCGCACCGCGTCGCGTTCGTCCTGGTGATCGAAGCCGAGCAAATGCAACACGCCATGCACGGTGAGGTGGGCGTAGTGATCGCGTGGCGGCTTGCCTTGTTCATGCGCCTCGCGTGCGACCACGGGTGCGCAGATCACCAGGTCACCCAGCAGTGGCGAAGTCACTCCATGCGGCAGGTCGGCCGGGAACGACAGGACGTTGGTGGCGTAATCCTTGCCGCGGTACCGGCGGTTCAGCGCACGGCCTTCGCGCGTGCCGGCGATGCGGATCGACAGTTCGGCGGGTTTGCGGTACCGCGCCCCGCCGAGCGCGGCTTCCACCCAGCGCCGGAAACTTGCGGCCGACGGCACGCCGCGTCGTGGCGCTGCGTACCACAAGCCAAGTTCAAGGCGCGGCGTCGCCATTGCGTTCCTCGGCAGCTTCGTACGCGCGGACGATCTTGGCGACCAGCGGATGCCGCACCACGTCGCGTGCGGTGAAGAACGTGAAGCTGATGCCTTCGACGTCGCGCAGAACTTCGATCACGTTGCGCAGACCCGATCGCGTGTTGCGCGGCAGATCGACTTGCGTCACGTCGCCGGTCACAACGGTGGTGGTGCCGAAGCCGATGCGGGTCAGGAACATCTTCATCTGCTCGACGGTGCTGTTCTGCGCCTCGTCCAGGATCACGAACGAATCATTGAGCGTGCGTCCGCGCATGTAGGCCAGCGGCGCAATTTCGATCACGGCGCGCTCGATCAGGCGCGCAACCTTGTCGAAGCCGAGCATTTCGTACAGCGCGTCATACAGCGGGCGCAGGTACGGATCGACCTTCTGCGCGAGGTCACCCGGCAGGAAGCCCAGCTTTTCGCCGGCTTCGACCGCGGGCCGTACCAGGATCAACCGCTGCACGCGGCCGGTTTCCAGCGCCTCGACCGCGCTCGCGACCGCAAGGTAGGTCTTGCCGGTGCCGGCCGGCCCAATCCCGAAATTGATGTCGTGCGTGGCGATTGCGTGCAGGTAGCGAACCTGGTTCGGCCCGCGCCCGCGGATGGTGCCGCGCTTCACCTTGATCGCGACTTCCTGCGCGCCTTCGGCTTGTTGCTCGGCCAGCGCGTCGACGCCGGCTTCGGACAGGCGCAGGTTCAGCACGCGCCCGTTCAGGGTTTCGTGCTCGGTCGCTTCGTAGAGATTGCGCAGTACGCGCTCGCCGGATTTCACCGCTGGTTCTTCGCCTATCACGCGGAACACGTTGCCGCGGTTGTTGATCTCGACGCCGAGTCGCAGCTCGATCTGCCGCAGGTGTTCGTCGAACGGGCCGCACAGGTTGGCGAGCCGCTGCGTGTCGTCGGGTTCGAGCGTGAAGTCGTGCTGGATGATGCCTTCAGTCATGCGTAGGCGAGGACCACCTGTTTTACCCTTCTCCCTTCGGGAGAAGGTGGCGCGAAGCGCCGGATGAGGGTTCGGGTCGCTCGCAAGAATGAGTGTGTTCGCGAAATCGGACCCTCACCCCAACCCCGCTCCCGAGGGGAGAGGGGCTTGAAGGCGCGCGCGCAGCGAATTGGTCAGCGCCGCGGTGATCACGACGTCCACGAACTGGCCGACCAGCCGTACATCGCCGGCGAAATTCACCTGCCGCATGTTCTCGGTCTTGCCGGTGA
>DATEKI010000076.1:0-7969 GCA_035277545.1 Rhodanobacteraceae bacterium
ACGTGAATTCGGAGTACCTGGTGCCGATCCGCCATCAAGGGCGCATGCACGGCGTGCTGAACCTGGAAAGCACGCGCAGCGATTTCTTCACGGCGGAAGTGCGTGCGGTGTTCGACGCGATCGCCGAGCAGGTCGCGGGCGCCATCCACGTGGCGCGACTGTTGCGCGAGCTCGAAGCCGCCAACCGCAAGCTTCGCGACCTGTCCATGCGCGATGGCCTGACCGGCATCGCCAACCGCCGCTGCTTCGATGCGCGCATGGCCGAGGAATGGCGGCGCCACGCGAACGATGGCGGGTCGCTGGCGTTGCTGATGGTGGACGTGGATTGCTTCAAGGCCCTCAACGATCGCCGCGGGCACCTGCAGGGCGACGAATGCCTGCGCGAGCTGGCGCAACTTTGCGCCACGCACGTGCGCGATGGCAACGACCTGGCCGCGCGCTACGGCGGCGAGGAAATCGTGATCCTGCTGCCGCGCTGCAGAATGACCGAAGTGATGCGCGTGGCCGAAACATTGCGCGGCCACGTCGAGGCGCTGGCATTGCCGCATCCCGATTCACCGGCCGGGTCCTGCATCACCGTCAGCATCGGCGTGGGTGCGGCCTGTCCGCGGGATACGCAGGCATCGCCCGAAGCGCTGATCGCCGCGGCGGATGCGGCGATGTATGCCGCCAAGGTGCGCGGACGCAATTGCGTCGAGGCGCAGCCGACTCGGGTTGCCTGAACGGGCGGGTTCGCCGGGTTGCAAGGCCGGGCACATGACCTTACGTTGACGACATGGCCAAGGGTTTTGTCAACGACGATGCGGTTCAGGACCAGATCGACGCGACCGTCGCCGATGCGGTGGCGCGTGCGCGCAGCAAGCAGCGCAAAGGTCCGGGCTTGAGCCATTGCGAGGAATGCGACGCACCGATTCCCGAGGCGCGGCGCAAGGCCGTGCCGGGCGTGCGCCTGTGCGTGAACTGCCAGGCCGAGCGTGACCGCGAGGAAGCAACGTTCAGCGGTTACAACCGAAGGGGCAGCAAGGACAGCCAGTTGCGCTGAACCGCGAATAGCCTGCTGCGCTCCGGCGTCACGCCATAACGGAACTCTTCCGCCATGGATGGCGTTGTTCGCCCGCGAAGGATCTTCAGCGGTTCCCGGGGCTGTTTTTTTCCACGAACGCTTTCAACCGCTGCAACGCCTTGTCCCACCGCGCCGCGATCGCATCCAGCGCGCGGCGCGCTTCGTCGATGCGGGAGGGTTCCAGTTCCCACAGCCGTTCGCGGCCTTGGCGGATGTCGTGCACGAGTCCCGCGCCGGCCAGTACTTCCAGGTGTTTGGTGACGGCCTGGCGGGTGACCGCGGTGCCCGTCGTGAGTTGCGCGATCGACAGCGCGCCGCCCGCGCACAGCGCGGCGACAAGGCGCAGGCGCGTGGGATCGCCCAGCGCGGCGAATACCGACGCGTTCTTTTGAAGGGCAACGGATGGGCGTGGCCTGCGCATCCCTTCGGCATCAATGCAGGGCGAGATATTTGCGGATCAGTCCCATCTGGTGCGTCCAGCCACCCTCGTTGGCCGCGAACGCCTTCGCGCGGCGTTCCGGAGGCAGCTTGTCGAAACCCGACTCGGTGACGGTCAGCAAAATTCCTCCGGGTGCGTCGCGCAGCTCGAACACGACCAGCGTCATGGGCTCGTGCGAGTAATCGATGGTCTTGTCGACGCCGAACGGATGCCAGTGAAAGGAAATGCGATCCATCGGCTCGATTTTGTCGACAACCCATTCGAACGGCGTGCCCTCGTAAGGTGACTGCATCGCGGCGACTTCTTCGTCGACCTGTGTGGGCACGATCCTGCCGGTCAGGCGCTTGCCCTCGACGAACGGACCGTCGAAGCGGACGCCGAACCATGTGCCGAATTGCCCTGCCTCGCTGAGTGCGCGCCATACCCGCTCGCGCGGAGCGTCCAGCAGAACCTGTTTTTCGATGCGGTCGGTGCCCATGACGGCCCTCGCGGATTAATGCAACCGGGAAGTTGCATGTTAAACCGGTCCCGGGCAATGCGCAACTTCGGGGTTGCGCAACGCGGCACGTACGGGGTTTCGTTTATCCTTGGGAATCCGTTCGGGGCGACACCATGAAACGCATCCTGCTGCTGTTGTGCCTGTTCGCGTGGCCGGCTCTCGCCGCCGCGCCCAAGCCGCTGCTGCTGACGCACGTCGGCCTGATCGACGGCACCGGCTCGGCCGTGCGGCGCGACATGACCATCGTGATCGACGGGAAACGCATTGCGGCTGTCTACCCGGACGGCAACCTGGCCGCGCCAAAAGGCGCCGATGTACGCGACCTCGACGGCAAGTACGTGATTCCCGGCTTGATCGACGCGCACGTGCACATCACCGATGCCGAGCCCGACATCGCGCATTACCAGGCATTCCTGCACGCACTGTTGCTGGGCGGCGTGACCGGCATCCGCGATATGGCGGGCGACGACCGCCTGCTGCAATTCCTTGCCGAACAGGCCAATTCGGATGTGTTTGCGTCGCCGGATGTTTTCTATGTCGCGCTGATGGCGGGGCCGACATTCTTCAAGGAAGACTTCCGCGCGCAGGATGCGTCGAAGGGCGAGCCGCTGGGTTTCGCACCATGGATGCAGGCGATCGATGCGAAGACGGACATTGCGCTGGCGGTGGCCGAAGCGAAGGGCACCGGCGCGACCGGCATCAAGCTGTACGCCAATTTGCCCGCGGCGCTGGTCAAGGCGATTGCCACGGAAGCGCACCGGCAGGGCCTGCGTGTGTGGACGCACGCAACGATTTTCCCGGCCAAGCCTGGCGATGCGGTCGATGCCGGCGCCGACACGATCTCGCACAGCCCATACCTGGTTTGGGAAGCAGCGCCGAGCGTACCGGACGATTACAAGATGCGCGCCATGGGCGATTTCGAACACGTCAGGCCCGATGCGCCGCGGATCCTTGCGCTGTTCGATGCGATGGAAAAACGCGGCACCATCCTCGACGCGACCTTGCTGGTGTTCAGGAACGAGGCGGAACACCATCCGCAAAGCGTGGGCGCGGGCATCATGCCGTGGAGCTACGCGGTGACGCGGCTGGCGCACAAGCGTGGTGTGCTGATCGATGCTGGCACCGATGATGCGGGTTTCCCTTATGGCAAGGACGGTCCGGATCTCGACCAGATGCCTTCGGTGCATCAGGAGATGGCGCTGCTGGTCGAACATGCCGGCTTCACGCCCTTGCAGGCGATCCAGGCCGCCACCGAAATCGGCGCTGCGGCGCTGGGACAATCCGCGAAGCGCGGTACCGTCACGCCCGGCAAGCTTGCCGACATGGTCGTGCTGGACGCCGATCCCTCGCGCGACATCCGCAACACCACGAAGATCGATTTCGTGGTGAAGAACGGACGCGTTTACGCCCGCGGAGCCAACCACTGACTGACGGCTCGTCCCGCCGGCGTGGCGGCAGGTTGTCGAATCGGACCCCTTCCGTTCGTCGTTGTCTTGCAATCAACACATGGCTTGCGGTCCAGTCATCATCGTCCATACGATGCCCGCCCGCTCCGATCAGGGTCGCGGCGGTGCTTGAAGCCAACCGACCCGAAGGCACGCAATGAACGAAACCCATTTCCCGCCGCGTCCGATGGACGACCCCGTGATCGAGGTGCGCGGCCTGGACAAGACCTACGAAGGCGGCTTCAAGGCGCTGAAGGGCATTGACCTATCGGTGCGGCGCGGCGAAATCTTCGCGCTGCTTGGTCCGAACGGCGCGGGCAAGACCACGCTGATCAGCATCATTTGCGGCATCGTGAATCCCGGCAACGGAACCGTGACGGTGGATGGCCACGACATCCTCCGCGACTGGCGCAAGACGCGCACGATCATCGGACTGGTACCGCAGGAATTGAAGACCGACGCGTTCGAGTCGGTGTGGAACACCGTGCGCTTCAGCCGTGGGCTGTTCGGCAAGGCGCCCGACGATGCGTATCTGGAACAGCTGCTCAAGGATCTGTCGCTGTGGGACAAGCGCGATGCCAAGATCCTGATGCTGTCGGGCGGCATGAAACGGCGCGTGATGATCGCAAAAGCCTTGTCGCACCAGCCGACGGTGCTGTTCCTCGACGAGCCGACCGCGGGCGTGGACGTTGAACTGCGCCGCGACATGTGGGCGATGGTGCGGCGGCTGCGCGAATCGGGCGTCACGATCATCCTGACCACGCACTACATCGAAGAGGCCGAGGACATGGCTGACCGGGTCGGCGTGATCAACAAGGGCGAGCTGATCGTGGTCGAGGAAAAGACCGCGCTGATGCAAAAGCTCGGCAGGAAGCAGTTGCGCCTGCAACTGCACGAGCCGCTTGCGGCGTTGCCGGAGACCCTTTCGCCTTACCAACTGGAACTCAACGGCAAGGGCGACGAAATCATCTACACCTACGACACCCAGGGCGAGCGCACCGGCATCACCATGCTGCTTCGCGACCTCTCGGTTGCCGGCATCGGCTTCAAGGACTTGAGCACCCGGCAAGACACGCTGGAGCAAATCTTCGTCGAACTGGTCAAGGAGGACGCATGAATCTTTACGGCATCCGCGCGATCTACAAGTTCGAGATGGCGCGCACCGGGCGTACGCTGATGCAGAGCGTGCTGTCGCCGGTCGTATCGACATCGCTGTACTTCGTGGTGTTCGGCTCGGCGATCGGCTCGCGCATCACCAGCGTCGAGGGCGTGAGCTATGCGGCTTTCATCATCCCCGGGCTGGTGATGCTGTCGCTGCTGATGCAGAGCGTGTCGAATGCCTCGTTCGGCATCTACTTCCCGAAATTCGTCGGCACGATCTACGAAGTGCATTCGGCGCCGCTGTCGTACCTCGAGATCATCACCGGTTACGTCGGCGCCGCCGCGACCAAGGCGATCATCGTGGGCTTGATCATCCTCGCCACCGCGCGGTTGTTCGTGCCGTATTCGATCGCGCATCCCGCGGTGATGGTGTTGTTCCTGGTGATGACCACCGTGGCGTTCAGCCTGTTCGGTTTCATCATCGGCATCTGGGCCGACAACTTCGAGAAGCTGCAGGTCGTGCCCTTGATGATCATCACGCCGCTGACCTTCCTCGGCGGCAGCTTCTATTCGATCCACATGCTGCCGCCGTTCTGGCAGAAGGTGACCCTGTTCAACCCGGTGGTGTATTTGATCTCGGGTTTCCGCTGGAGCTTTTACGGGCTCGCCGACGTCAACGTCGGCATCAGCGTGGTCGCGACGCTGGTGTTCCTGGCGCTGTGCCTGGCCGGCGTGTGGTGGATTTTCCGGACGGGTTGGCGCCTCAAGGCCTGACGGGAAAGGCCGCCGGCGGTAAACAACTGTTTCAGCGCCGCGCCCTTCCGGGCGTGTCGCGCGATGTGGCGTGAACATCTGTTTCCGTGTGTGGACTGCATCACACGCGGTCGCGGGCGTGGCATCGGCCTTGCTCCATGCTGGCTGAGCCACCGGGATTGCCCCGCGAAATGTCCTTCGACGTGTTGCCAGCCACGAACACCATCACGACCGCCGACACCCGGCGCGTGGTTCGGCGTTCGCATGGTTTGCGTACGCTTGGGCTCACGCTGGGTGCGGTGATGGTGGCGACGGTGTTGTATCGGCGGGGGGTGCCTGCGTCGGCGTGGGTCATGCTTGCGGTGTATGCGCTGGCATGGCCGCATGTCGCATGGCTGGTGCTGCGGCGAAGCCGCGAGCCGGTTGCGCTCGACCAGCGCTTCTTCATTTGCGACGCGGCGATGGGTGGCGTCTGGATCGCGTTGATGCAGTT
The DNA here is from genome assembly GCA_035277545.1 of Rhodanobacteraceae bacterium. Taxonomy (GTDB): domain Bacteria; phylum Pseudomonadota; class Gammaproteobacteria; order Xanthomonadales; family Rhodanobacteraceae; genus 66-474. The sequence continues at coordinate 5,794 of DATEKI010000076.1, forward strand.
CAGCCTGCTGCCGAGCATGCTGCTGGCGACGATGTTCGCGATCACGCTGATCGCGGTCGACGGACGCTGGCTGCTGCTGCGCGGACTGGTGATCCAGGCGGTGGCCTGCTGCGTGGCTGCGGTCGCGAATGGCCTTGCGTTCTCGCCGGCCACGGACACCATCGAATTGCTCGCATCGCTGCCGCTGCTCGTGGTGTTCCCGATGACGCTGGGCGCGATCATGCGTGGCCTGGCGCGCCGCGTGCGCACGCAAAACCGGCAGTTGCTGCGCATGAGCAGCATCGACAGCCTGAGCGGCTTGCTGAATCGCAAGCATTGGGAAGACGCAGTGACTGCCGTGATGCTGCGGCACTGTTGCGAAGACGCGGTGATGCTGCTGATCGACATCGACCAGTTCAAGCACATCAATGACCAGCATGGCCACACGGCGGGCGACGAGGTGATCCGGCAGGTCGGCGCGATCATTCGCGGCAGCCTGCGCGAGGGCGATCTCGCCGGGCGCTACGGTGGCGACGAGTTCGCCGTGGTGCTTTGCGGCGTCGACATGCACGCGGCCGCGACGGTGGCGGAGCGGGTCCGCTCCGGCGTCGCGTGTTCGTTGTTCGAACGGGCCCCCGGCCTGCGCTGCACCCTGAGCATTGGCCTTGCGCGCAGCCCGTCCGCGGCGAACAGCACCCGCGAGTGGGTCAAGGATGCCGACGCGGCGCTGTATCGTGCCAAACTGGCCGGTCGCAACCGTTTCGTGGTGGCCAACTGAGGGGGGTCCGGAAGGACCTTGCGGCAGATCGCCCGGGGGCTTTCCGGTGCTACCATCCGCGCCGCGTCCCGCGCGTTGCCGTTGGGTGTGCCATGGGTCCGTCTTCGTTCGAGGTGCTCGGAGACATCGCCTGTTTTTCGGTAAGTGGCGAGCAGGACTTCGTGGACGGCGTGCACCAGATCACCGATGCGATCCTGCGCACCAAGGCGCACGGCGTGGGCAAGTTGCTGGTGGACATCACCGGCATCACCGGTGTCGAACCACCGTCGGTCGAGATGCGCTTCTGGTGGATGGGTGAGTGGGCCAAGGCCGGCAGGGGGTCGGTAAGGCTGGCGCTGGTCACCCGTCGCGAGTTCATGTCCGAAGACCGCTTCGGCATCGCGTTCGGCATGAACCAGGGCTTCATCAGCAACCTCTTCGAAACCCGCGAGAGCGCGTTGGCGTGGTTGTCGGGGCGCGATGGCGATCGATGCCGGCCCGCGCCGGGCGCGGCGCTGTTTGAAGTGTCGGGAGGCGTGGCGCGGTTCCGGTTGACCGGCGAACAGGTGCTGGAAGGCGCCGTGCAGCAGATCGTCGATGCCATCGTACGCACCAAGGAAGCCGGCCTCGACAAGTTGCTGGTCGACATTACCGGGATCGAGGGCATCGAGCCGCCCGGCATGAGCACACGTCTCTGGCTCATAAGCGAGTGGGCTCGGGCGGGCAGGGGCAAGGTGCGTACCGTGCTTGTGGCGCGACCGGAGTTCATCGATCCGGACCGGGTCGGTGTCATCGCAGGCATGAACTCCGGGTTCATCAGCAACGTGTTCGAAACCGAACCGCAGGCACTCGACTGGCTGCTCGGGCGCCGCGGCCGGGCGCCGTCGCCCTGAAACACCCGCGCGCAATAGGCGTTTTGGGAGCACAATGGAAAGCCCGCCCCACGAGGAACACGTCATGCGAACCTTGGGTTTCACCTTGCTTGTCGCGCTGGGCCTGCCATTGGCTGCTATCGCGCAGTCTTCCGCGCCCGCGGCGTCCGGTTCCGCACGGGTTCCGGCCTACATCACCCGTGCGATCGACGACCCCGCGCGCGCCGCGGACCGGAAGGACGATGCCCGCCGCAAGATTGCGGACGTGATGGCGTTCGCGGGCGTCAAGCCCGGCGACAAGGTGCTGGAACTGGTGCCCAGCAGCGGTTACTGGACGCGCGTGTTCAGCCGCATCGTCGGCCCCGATGGCCATGTTTATACCGTGTGGCCGGACGAGATGGCGAAGTTTTCCGCCAAGAGCTTTGCCAACTGGCAGGGTCTGGTGAAATCCACCTACACCAATGTCAGCCTGTTGAAGCAACCCGCGGCCATGCTGAGCGTGCCGCAGAAGGTGGACATCGTGTTCACCTCACAGAATTACCACGATTACCACGACCCGTTCATGGGC
>DATEKI010000077.1:0-2693 GCA_035277545.1 Rhodanobacteraceae bacterium
GATCGCGCCATTTGCCTTTCTCGGCCCCGCCTGGTATCCGCAATTGGAGAACGTGTTCAATGGCGGGGCCATCGAACGCCTGCAGCATCCGCGTGCGCCTGGATTGATTGGCCGGGTCCTGTTTCCCAAGGCTGCCGGCGCAGGTGATCCCCTGGCAGTACTGGTCGATCGAAACATCACGGACTCGATGATCGACGCCGTGGCGCGCAAGGCGGCCCGGGGCAACAAGCTGATTGTCGCCACCACCGACCTCGACGATCAGGAAACCATGCTGTGGGACATGGGCGCGATCGCGATGCAAGGCAGTGCCGCGGCGCACGCCCTGTTCCGCACGGTGCTGGTCGCTTCGGCCAGCGTGCCGGGCGTGTTCCCGCCGGTATTGATTCGCGTGCGCGAAGGCGACAAGGTCTATGACGAAATGCACGTCGACGGAGACGTCACGACGTCGCTGTTCGTTGCGCCACTGATTGCGCATATTCTGCCAGCGATGCGTTCCGGGTTCGAAGGCGCGAGCTTGTATGTGATCGTCAACGGACATCTCGCCACACAGCCGCATGAGACCCCGATCAATACCTTCAAGGTTCTCGCCGATAGCCTGTCCGCTCAGCTCACCTACAAGACGCGCGACGCGCTGAACCTGGTGATGGACCTGACGCACCTGGACGACATGCGGTTTCACCTCACCTTGATCCCGGCGGAATACCCATCCGGCAATTTCCTAGATTTCAGCCGGAAACACGTGAGCCGCCTGTTCGGTTACGGCGAGGGCTGCGCCATGCAAGGGTTGCTGTGGGCCAGTGCGGAGCAAGCGTTGCATCACGACATTTACCGCCATGCGGATGAAGCCGCGACCGACGACGCGTGCCCTGCCACCGCCGTACAGGCCTCACGCTGAATCATGCGAATGAACGACGAAGCTGCATGATGAAAAGGTCGATCCAGGGATTCTCGCCGTGCGCAACCTGCTGCCCCAACCCCAGGCCGAGCGGTGCGAACGGCGAGATTCGCCTCGACGGCCAACCGCTCGTGCCCGCGCAGTTGCGTTACCCCGGCACGCGTCGGGAAGGGCTGGAACTCGTCAGCGCCGGGCGGCGCGCCGTTCGGCGAGGCGATCATCATCTGGTGGAATTTCTTGGCGCGCGCCGCGAACGAACTCCGCGCAGCGCGCGATGACTGGCAAGCCGGGCGCGGGTTCGGTGAAATCAAGATATCCGGGGGCGAATGCCTTCCGGCACCAACCTTGCCGGTGCCACCCGTCGCCAACCGACAGGGTTGCCGCACCCAGTGGTTCGTACCGCAGCGATCACCATGCGCGTCTCAAGCCAGGGCTTGGGCCACCGTTGCCGGCATCGGCGTCGTGGCATGGCCGATCAATTTCGACAACTCGTGGCTGTCGTCGAAGAGCGCGCCCTGCGAAGCGGACACATCCCAGCTCGCGATGGCCCGCGCGAAATCGGGCGGCACGCCGAAGCCCTGCAACGCCGCGGCGTAATCCGCTTCGGGCAGGTTCCCGTAGGGAATCGACTTGCCCGTCTGGCGCGAGATCTCCGCGGCCAGATCGGTGAGCGTCCAGGCCGTGTCGCCCGCAAGCTCGTAGGTTCGGCCGTCGTGGCCCTGCCCTGTCAGCACTTCCACCGCGGCATCCGCGTAATCGGCACGCGGCGCGGACGAAATCCTGCCGTCACCGGCGCTGCCCACGAGCGTTCCGCTGGCGACGGTGCCCTTGATGGAGCCGGTATAGTTTTCCGTGTACCAGCCGTTGCGCAGGACCGTGTGGGGAATCCCGGCATCCTGCAACATCCGCTCGGTCTCGAGGTGCTCGCCGGCAAGGTTCAGCGTGGACGTGTCGGCGTGCAGCAGGCTGGTATAGATGATGCGCTTGACGCCGGTTTGCATCGCAGCGTCGATGATGTTGCGGTGCTGGCGCGCGCGCTTGCCGAGCTCGCTCGCCGAAATCAGCAACAGGGTATCGATGCCTTTCAATGCATGTTCGAGCGTGGCGGGCCGCTCGTAGTCGGCCTCGCGGATCGGCAATCCGAGATCCGCGGCCCTGTCAGGCGAGCGCGCCAGCCCGATGACATCCATCGCCGGGGCGGCGGACTTGAGTCTGGCGATGACGAGCCGGCCCAGGTGGCCGGTAATCCCGGTGATGGCAACGGTCATGGCGTTCACCCGCGGCAGTCGGAGAAGTATCCACTATATGCCTGCCGCGGGGCGGGCGATGAAGCCGGATGATGTTCCCGCGCCCTTGCAGGCACTACCCGTGCACCGGTCGGCATCCGCGCGGACGGCATCGGCTGTCCGGTTCACGGCCACACCGCCAGCTGTCGAAACCGGGCGACGCGCGTTCAGCCGCCATCGCCCGGGCCAACGGATCGTCAACCCGACTGCGCGATCTGCGCGAGGCGGCGCAGCGCCACCGAGGCGATCGGGTAGTCGACGTCCACGCCGCGGATTTCGTCCAGCATGCCGCGGGTGAATTGCAGTTGCGGATCGTCGCGTTGCAGCCACGCCGTCACCGCGCCATCGGCGCTTTGCCTGCCCTGCTCGGACGCAAGGATCTGGCCGACCATCGCGCGTTGCTGCACCGCGAGCTCGTCACGCAATGCGCCACGCGCCTGCGCGTGCCAACGGCTTTCCACCGCCAGCTTGTCGATCTGCCCGCGCAGCCACTCGATGTCGAGCGCTTCGCC
>DATEKI010000078.1:0-2265 GCA_035277545.1 Rhodanobacteraceae bacterium
GAACAGCGCGTCGTCGCCCAGATAGTCGAACAGCGTTTCCGTGTGCTCGAAAAACAGCGGCAGGTAGTACTCGATGCCGCCCGGCGTCACGCCCTGCTTCATGTCCTGGTACAGCGGGCAGCGGCGCACGTCGATGGGAAAACGTTCGCGCAGGCGGTCGCGGAACGCACGCATCGCCTCGTCGGTGAGCGGGAATTCGCGTGCCGGCAACAGTTTCACCGAATCGGTTTGGTGCAGCGAACGCTGTGTTTCGGGATCGAAGGCACGGATGGATTCGACGGCGTCGTCGAACAGCTCGATGCGGTACGGTTCGGACGCGCCCATCGGGAAGATGTCGAGCAGCGCACCGCGCACCGCGAACTCGCCGTGTTCGCCGACCTGCGGCACGTTGCGGTAGCCGCAGGCTTCGAGGCGCCGCTGCTCGGTGGCGAGATCCACCCGTTCGCCGCGCGCGACGGCCAGTCCGCTGCCAGCGATGTGTGAGCGCGGCGCGAGGCGCTGCATCAGCGTGGCGACCGAAACCACCAGTACGCCCTTGCGCGTGGCGGGCAACCGGTACAGCGTGTCGATGCGCTGCGACACCAGTTGCGGGTGCGGCGCGAACAGGTCGTAGGGCAGTGTTTCCCAATCGGGGAAATGCAACACCGGTAGTTCGCCCGCGAAGAAGGCTAGGTCTTCTTCGAGTGTGCGCGCCGCACGGTTGTCTTCCGTGACGGCGACCAGCACGCCGTCGCGCGTGCGCGCGGCCTCGCTCAGCAACAGCGCGAGCGAAGATCCGGCGGGTTCACGCCAGTCGCGTTGCTGGCCGGGCGTGCGCGGCAACGCGGGAAGGGGGATGTTCGTTTCGGGCATGAGGGTTGGACGCAAAAAGCACGACGCTGCCGGAGCCTCGTCGCGGCGCCAGCAGGAATGCAATCCGCAATTTTAGCAGCGCCTCCGGCGGGTCACGGCGCGAATCGCACTTCGCGGACGCCGGGATCGTCCGGATCGTGCGCGATCGTCGCACCGAGGTCGCGGCACAGTTCCAGCATGCGTGCGTTGTCCGCGCGCACGCTGCCGTGCAGCGCGGTGAGGCCGCGGCGCCTGGCCTCGCCGAGCAGCCGTTGCATCAGGCACCAGCCGAGGCCGTGCCCGGACACCGCCTTGCCGACGATCAGCCCGAATTCCGCATCGCGCGAATCCGGCCGTTCCATGTGAAAGTCAGCGACCGCGCGAATATCGCGGCCGTCGTCCACCACGAAGGCTGCGTCGCGCGCGGGGTCGAGGCCGCGTACCTGTGCCTGCACCGAGGCCGGCAATTCGCGTGAGCGGTAGAAGAACCGGTACTCGATTTCCTCGGGCGTGAGGCGCAGGAACGCGCGGCGCAAGGCTTCGAGATCGTCCGTCCGCAACGCCCGCAACGTGAAGGCGCGGCCGTCGTCGAGCCGGATGTGCTGACCTGTGTCAATGCTTGTCATGGTGAAACCGGCCGTCGGCATCCGGGGAGGCGCCGGAGAACCGTCGCAAGCTGCCGAGCGCAGCAGGTTATGCGGCGTTTCCTAATGAATCCAGCCGCCCACGCCCACGCCGATGCTGATGTTGGGATGTCCCTGGCGCATTTCATCGGGCGTCCATCGATGCATCGCCTCGCTGTGCACCAGCGCATACGTATAGCCGGCCTGGCCGACCTCGCCGCTGCGCGCTCCATCCAGCGTGCCGCGCAACGTGACCAGCGAACCCGGTGGATAATCCATGGGCTCCACGAAGCCCGGCACGACCGCGATGAAACGGCCGGTGGCGGGTTCCTTCAGGCGAGGCCGCTGCGATGAGTCGAGCGGGTAGGCGAGGATTTCGACCTCGCTGTGGTCGGCAAGATTGTGCACGGAGATCACGCTGCCGCCCCAGACGACTTGCAAGTTCCGGAAGTTCGCGGGGGAAGTCGCGACCTGTTGCGGCGTCGCATTGACGCTGGACGGCGCCGTCTTGTAGATCGGCGCGGGTGCGCAGGCCGCGATGGCCGCGGGCAGCGCTAGGGCAAGCAGGATTCGGAAAGTAAAACGCTGCGCTGCGCGCACGGGACTGGCCTCCTACGCGGTTGATGGTTCCGAGCATATCGAAAAACGCGCGCGCCGGCGCGTCGCCAGGTGGCAGTCATGCGCCACGCAGCCAGTACAGGCGATGGGATGCCCCGGGCGATTGCGCGAGCGTGCTGCGCAAGGCGGGCAGCATGGCGGCAAGGGTGGCGTCGATCTTCCAGGGCGGATTGGCGATCAGCATGCCGCAACC
>DATEKI010000079.1:0-29286 GCA_035277545.1 Rhodanobacteraceae bacterium
GCGCGTCGTCGCCATAGCCGTGGTGCGCGTGCGGCAGGATCAGAAGATCAAAATCGCGGTTGGCCTTGATCAGCGCATCCACGACCAGATAGGTCTCGCCCACCGGCACGTTGTCGTCGATCTCGCCATGCACCAGCATCATGCGGCCCTTGAGGTTTTTCGCGAGCAACTGGTTGGCCTGGTTATCGTAATTGGTGCCGTCCTTGTGGGTCACCAGCAGGCCCTGGTATTTCTCGCCCCAGTCGTTCTCGTAGTTGCGGTTGTCGTGGTTGCCGCTTTCGGCCCAGCCGACCTTGAAGAAATCCGGATAGCGGAACATCGCATCCGCGGTGGCGTTGCCGCCGCCGGAATGGCCCCAGATGCCGACGCGCGTGGCGTCGATCCATGGGAAGCGCTGTGCCAGCTCCTTGATGCCGGCGACCTGGTCGGGCAGCGTGTTGTCGCCCATGTTCCCGTACCAATAGTGGTGGAACGTGCGCGAACGCCACGGCGTGCCCATGCCGTCGATCGCGATCACGATGAAGCCGAGTTCGGCCAATGCCTGGTTGTCACCGCGCGAGGCAAGGAAACTGCGCCCGCGCACGGAGCCAGTCTGCGGACCCGGATAGATGTAATCGACGACCGGGTACTTCTTGTGCGGGTCGAAATTCGTCGGCTTGAACATCATCCCGTACAGCGTGGTCTTGCCGTCGCGCGCCTTCACCGTGATCGGAATTGGCGGCACCCAGCCGGCGGCTTTCAACCTTGAAATGTCCGCCTTCGCCACCGTCGCGACGACGTGGCCGTCGCTTGCATCGCGCAGCACCGTCACCGGTGGCGTGGTCGGCGTCGAGTACGAATCGACGAAGTATTTGCCGTCGGGCGACATGTTGATGGTGTGGTCGGCATCCTCCGGCGTCAGCGGCGTAGCCTTGCCACTGTCAATGTCCACCTTGAAGAACTGCCGGTAGTACGGATTCATGCCCGGGGTGCGACCGACCCCCACGAACCACAGCGTGCGCGTGCCGCGATCGATGTGCAGCACTTCCGTGACATTTCCATCGCCCGAAGTCACCGGCCGCAGCTGCTTGCCGGTCTTGAGGTCATACAGGTAAAGATTGTTCCAGTCGTTCTGCTCGGAGGGCCAGATCGCCTGGTCCGTCTTCGGGAGGTATTGCCAGTTCACCCGGCCGTGGCCGCTTTCGTAGTAATCCTTCGCGGTGAATTCAAACGCGGTGCGCACGGCGCCTGTTTCGGCATCCGCGATGCGGAAGGTTTCGTGCTGGCGATTGCGCGAGGTTTCGACCAGCGCCAGCGTCTTGCCGTCCGGAGCCCACTTCGCATCGCTCCATGTGTATGGCTCGCCATCATCGCAGGCCAGCGTGTCGCACAGCGTGGACAGGCGTTGCTCCGGCGCCATCTGCAGGTGCACCAATTTTTTCGCGGCGACGTCGATCACCACCGGCTCGATCATGAACACCTTGTCGTCGCCCGGTAGCGGATACTTCCACGCATCCAGCTTCGGATGTCCCACGCGTGTATCGACCGTGACCATCTCGCCGACGCCACGCTGGTCCTGCCGATAGGTCGCGATCTTCTTCGAATCCGGCGACCAGCGCACGATCGCACCGTCGCCGTGGACCCAGCCGGCGTTCTGCGTCGCGTAGCCGTAGTCCTTGATGCCATCGCGGGTCAATTGCGTTTCCTTGCCGGTCGCGAGGTCACGTACCCACAGGTTCCAGTCGCGCACGAATGCCAGCAGCTTGCCGTCGGGTGACAACACGCCGGGCTCGCTGCCGGTCTTCAGCATCTTGTCGCGCGCGGTGCAAACGCCCACGCCGGGAAGGTCGCAGCGATACCAATCGTTGCCGAGCTGCACGTCGAGATCGCCACCCGGCAAGACATGGAAATCGAAGCCGCGCGCCGGCCACTTGGCCGCGTCCATCGGCTTGCCGCGCACCTTGCCCAGCGCTGCCCCGAGTTTCGCCTGGTCGAACGCGGGCGCGATCCTGCCGGTGGCCGCGTCCATTTCCAGGATGTGGTCGCCGGAAACGTCGTGGTCGCGATACCAGAAGTGCGTCGCGTCCAGCCATTTCACCCGCTGCACGTCGTGGTCGACCAGTGGATCGGTGTCCTGGGCGAGGAATTTCACCGCGCGGGCGTAATCGGGATCGGTCAGCTGCCTCGCCTGCCCAACCAGCGGCAGCGCACCGATGAACGCGATCAATACCACGAGCCGGAACGATCTCATGCGCAGCAAGCCTCGACGTCGGGACGCAACCGCTGATCGTAGCCCCGTGCGACCCGCCCGCCCCCTGCCAGAAGTCAGCGCCCGTACACGCGTCGCCTTCCCGATGCCGGCGACAGGTCGATCAGCAGCGCGATCACGATCCCGATGATGGGAACCAGCGTCCACTGGCCGTGGAACCAGTGCTGCACCGCGGTGTACCAGAGCAGCGTGGTCGGCAGGAAAATGAAGCCCAGCACCGGCCACAACGCGATGTTGAAGATGCCGCTGAACCAGTGCGTGAACAGCCACAGCAGCACGATCACCACGCGCGGGACACACAACGCAAGCAGGACCATCAGGCAAGGCATGGGAATCTCCTCTTGGTGTGCTGCCGGAATCAGGTGCCGCCGGTCCGCGAATCCGGTCTTGCGGGACCCTTCAATTCCAGCATGTTGTTCTCGGGATCGAACAGATAGATCGAAGGCCCCTCGCCCTCCGCACCATAACGCGAACCGGCATCTCCGATGCGCACACCGTTGGCTTGCAAGTGCGCGATGATCGCGGCTTCGTCGTAGCCTTCGATGCTCAGGCAGACATGGTCGACATTGCGGCCTTCCGCGCCGGGCGCGGCGCCGCCTTGCCGGCCAAGCTTGCCGTTCACGTCCACCAGATCGATCAACGACGCGCCGGCGCGCAACTGGAACAGGCCGAGGCCCGGCTGGTCCAGCTCGGGCGTGCAACCGAGCACGTCGCAGTAGAAGCGCCGCACGGCCGCGACATCGCGCACGCGCAGCACCACGTGGTCGAGTTGGCGGAGCCTGAACGGAACGGGCATGAGGAGGACGCCAGGGACCGATGGGAGTCCGGCCATGCTAAACGATTGCCGGCGTGGCAACCTGTATAATTGCCGAGTGGTGGAAGAAGCAGAGGAAGCAGTCAACCCTATCCAAATGGCCGCGCAGGCGTGCTGGATGTGATGGAATGCAAGGTGGTGTGCGCAGCCGATGCTGGTTGCATCGGCAAGCGCACCGCCGCCGCAGGCCGCGCATCCAGCCCCTGCCCGGCGGGTTGCTCTCATGCGCCGCGCTCGCTGCGTTGCGGGTCTCACCCATGGAACCACCATGGGTTTCGACCCCCGCCTTGCGATCATCGGCGCATGCGGGCAACGCGGCTCATTTGGATAGGGTTGACTGCTCCCAGACCGCTGCCGAAGGCGCAACGCCCGTAATCGCTCAGGCCCGATACCACCACATCCAAAACTCTGGAGAGACCGGCTTCCAACGCAGCGGAAGAACCGGCGCCGAAGGGGCAAGAAGCCTGGGTCAATCAAACCCGCGCGCTTCCAAACTCTCAGGTAAAAAGGACAGAGGGGCATGAACGAAGCACGCAACAACCTGCTGCGCTCGGCAGCTTGCGTGCCGGCGGTGCTCGCAATGCTCACGTACTGACGTGTACGCTCCGCTTGCTCCGCTCCGGCGTCCCGCAATCTGCCGTCGCTCGCGACGGTTCTTGCGCGCTTCGGCCAACCGCCAATGCGCCCACTCCGGATTTCCGCCATGACCCAGCACACCCCTTCCCTGCACGACCTCGAGCAGCACGACGGCTTCATCGATCGCCACGTCGGCCCGGACGACGCCGAAATCGCGCACATGCTGAAGGCAGTCGGCTACGACTCGCTGGATGCGTTGGTCGACGCGATCGTGCCCGCCGCGATCCGCCAGAAGAATCCGCTGGCACTCCCGCCCGCCGTCACCGAAACGGAAGCGCTCGCGAAAATCCGCGCGATCGCGGACAAGAACGAGGTGTTCAAATCGTTCATCGGCCAGGGCTATTCCGGCACCCACGTGCCGCTGGTGATCCTGCGCAACATCCTCGAAAACCCGGCGTGGTACACCGCGTACACGCCGTACCAGGCCGAGATTTCGCAGGGGCGGATGGAAGCGCTGATCAACTTCCAGACGATGTGCGCCGACCTGACCGGCATGGAGATCGCCAACGCGTCGCTGCTGGATGAAGCCACCGCCGCGGCCGAGGCGATGACGCTGGCGAAACGTTCGTCGAAGTCGAAGTCCAACGTGTTCTTCGTGTCGAAGCACGTACATCCGCAGACGATCGAAGTATTGAGGACGCGCGCAGAACCGCTCGGCATCGAACTGCACATCGATGACGAAGCCAAAGCCGCGAACGTCGATTGCTACGGCGCGCTGCTGCAATACCCAGACACCTTCGGCACCATCCGCGACTACAAGTCGCTGTGCGACGCGCTGCACGCGAAGGGTGCGCTGGTCGCGGTTGCGACCGATCTTTTGGCGCTCACGCTGATCACGCCGCCCGGCGAATGGGGCGCCGACATCGTGGTCGGCAACTCGCAGCGTTTCGGCGTGCCGTTCGGTTTCGGCGGTCCGCATGCGGCCTTCATGGCCTGCCGCGACGCCTTCAAGCGCTCGATGCCGGGACGCCTGATCGGCGTGTCGATCGATGCGCAGGGCAACAAGGCGTATCGCCTGACGTTGCAGACGCGCGAACAGCACATCCGCCGCGAGAAGGCGACGTCCAACATCTGCACCGCGCAGGTGCTGCTGGCGGTGATGGCCGCGATGTACGCGGTGTACCACGGTCCGGAAGGGCTGGTACGCATCGCGCACCGCACGCACCGGCTGGCGGCGATCCTCGCGGCGGCGTTGCGCAAGGCCGGCATCAAGGTCGCAGGCGATTTCTTCGACACTCTGCACGTGACCGGCTGTGACGCGCACACCATCCACGCGATGGCCAATGCCGCGCACGTCAACCTGCGCCGCATCGACGAGCAGTCACTGGCGATCGCACTGGACGAAACCACCACCCGTGACGACGTGGTGCAACTGGCGTCTCTGTTCGGCGCGCGCATCGACGACATCGATGCGCTGGATCGCGAAACCGCCGATGCACTGCCCGCGTCGCTGGCGCGCACGTCCGCGTTCCTCACGCATCCTGTGTTCAACAGCTACCGCAGCGAACACGAGATGCTGCGGTATCTCCGCCAGCTCGCCGACAAGGACCTCGCGCTCGACCGCAGCATGATCCCGCTGGGTTCGTGCACCATGAAGTTGAACGCGACGGCCGAAATGATTCCGATCACCTGGCCCGAGTTCGGCAACATCCATCCGCTGGCGCCGGCCGAGCAGTGGCGTGGTTACCGCGAACTGATCGACAGCCTCGAAGCGCAGTTGATCGCGATCACCGGCTATGACGCCGTCAGCCTGCAGCCCAACGCCGGTGCCCAGGGCGAATACGCGGGGCTGCTGGCGATCCGCGCGTACCACCATGCCAAGGGACAAACGCAGCGCGACGTCTGCCTGATCCCGGAATCCGCGCACGGCACCAATCCCGCGTCCGCGCAAATGTGCGGCATGACGGTGGTCGTCACCAAGTGCGACGGCAACGGCAACGTCGACGTCGAGGACATCCGCGCCAAGGCCGAGAAATACGCCGATCGCTTGGCCGCGATCATGCTGACCTACCCGTCCACGCACGGCGTGTTCGAGGAAGAGATCGCGAAGATCTGCGAGATCGTGCACCAGCACGGCGGACAGGTTTACACCGACGGCGCCAATCTGAATGCGTTGTGCGGCGTCGCGCGCCCGGGCCGCTGGGGTTCGGACGTGTCGCACCTCAACCTGCACAAGACCTTCTGCATCCCGCACGGCGGCGGCGGCCCGGGCGTCGGCCCGTGCGCGGTGAAATCGCATCTTGCGCCGTACCTGCCGAAGGCTTTCCCGAGCGCAGACGGTGAGCGCGACGGCGGCATGGTGTCCGCCGCAACCTTCGGCAGCGCATCGATCCTGCCGATCTCGTGGATGTACATCACGATGATGGGCCGCGAAGGGATCCTGAAAGCCACGCAGGCCGCACTGCTCAATGCCAATTACCTCTCGAAGCGGCTGGCCGATCACTATCCGACGCTCTACACCGGCCGCAACGGGCTGGTCGCGCACGAATGCATCCTCGACGTGCGTCCGCTGGAAAAGGCCAGCGGCGTCAGCGCCGAGGACATCGCGAAACGCCTCATCGATTTCGGCTTCCACGCGCCGACGCTGTCGTTCCCGGTCGCGGGCACCCTGATGGTGGAGCCGACCGAATCGGAGTCGCTGCACGAACTCGACCGCTTCATCGACGCGATGATCCAGATCCGCGAGGAAATCCGCGCCATCGAAGACGGCCGCCTCGACCGCGAGGACAATCCGCTGAAGCACGCGCCACACACCGCGGCCGCGGTATCCGCCAGCGAATGGACGCACGCCTATCCGCGCGAACTCGCGGCGTATCCGCTGGCGTCACTGAAGCAGGTGAAATACTGGCCGCCGGTCGCGCGCGTGGACAACGTGTACGGCGACAAGCACGTGTTCTGTTCGTGCGTGCCGGTGGAAGCGTTCAAGGAAGAAGACGAGACCGCAACGCCGTAACCTCCGTACCTTGCAGTGCGCCCCTTGTCGCAGGGGCCGGCACCCGGCAACGCTTCGTGACCACGGTTCACGCACGACCATGGGGCGGACGGCGCCTTGCGGTCCGAGCACAAGCGTTCTGCCCGCGGCATTGCAGAACAGGGCCCCCGGCTTGTCGACCCCGGGACCTGGATGCCGGAGGGACTGCGCGGGGGCTTTCCCGTCCAGCCCCCTTCGCCGCGTGCGGGCGAAGGGGACGGCGTTACGTCAGCTGAGCGCGCCGTGGCAGTGTTTGTACTTCTTGCCCGATCCGCACGGACAGGGATCGTTGCGGCCGACCTTGGGACCGTTGCGGACCATCGGCGCAGCGGCCGCCGCAACCGCCGCGCCAGCCTGCTGGCCCTCGCCATCGGCGCCGGGTTGCGGCATCGGGTCGTAACCGGTGGACTGTGCGTGCTGGAAATCCATCGCGCGGGCCGCGGCCTGGCGGCGTTGCTCGGCTTCCATCGCGGCGACTTCCTCCTCGCTGCGGATGCGCACGCGCGCAAGCGTCTGCACCAGTTCCTTCTTGATGCGGCCGAGCATGTCCTCGAACAGACGGTAGGCCTCGCGCTTGTATTCCTGCTTGGGATCGATCTGCGCATACGAACGCAGATAAATGCCCTGGCGCAGGTAATCCATGCTGGCCAGGTGATCCTTCCACGCGCTGTCGACCGCGGTGAGCATCACGTGCTTTTCCAGCGCGCGCATCACCTCGGGACCCACCTGCTGTTCCTTGGCCGCGAACATTTCGTCGGCAGCTTCGATGACGTGCTGGTGGATGGTCGCGGAATCGGCCTCGGCGGATGTTTCCAGCCAGTGCTTCAGGTCGAGCTTCATGCCGAATTCGGATTCGAGCGCGGACGACAGGCCGCCAAGATCCCATTGCTCGTCCACGGTGTCGCGCGGAACGTATTGGGTGGCCAGCGATTCGAACACGTCGTGGCGGATGTCGCGCACGGTTTCCGAAACATCCTCGGACTCCAGCAACTCCCGGCGCTGAGCGTAGATCACCTTGCGCTGGTCGTTGGCGGTGTCGTCGAACTCCAGCAACTGCTTGCGAATGTCGAAGTTGTGCTGCTCGACCTTGCGCTGCGCCTTCTCGATCTGGCGGCTGACCAGCTTGTCTTCCAGCGCGTCGTCTTCCTTCATGCCGAAGCGCTGCATCCAGCGCACCAGTCCTTCGCCGCCGAAGATGCGCATCAGGTTGTCCTGCAGCGACAAATAGAAACGCGAGGAACCCGGGTCGCCCTGGCGGCCGGAACGTCCGCGCAACTGGTTGTCCACGCGCCGCGATTCGTGGCGCTCGGTGCCGACGATGTGCAGGCCGCCCGCTTCCAGCACCCGCTGGTGGCGTTGCTTCCACTCGGCCTTGACGCGTTCCTTGTCGGCCTCGCCGGCGTCGGCCGGCAATTCCGCCAACGCGGCGTCGAGGCTGCCGCCCAGCACGATGTCGGTACCGCGGCCGGCCATGTTGGTGGCGATGGTGACGGCACCCGGCAAGCCGGCCTGTTCGACGATCTTCGCTTCGCGTTCGTGCTGCTTCGCGTTCAGCACTTCGTGCGGCACGCCGGCCTTCTGCAACAGGCCGTGCACGAGTTCGGAAACCTCGATGGACGCGGTGCCGACCAGCACCGGCTGGCCGCGCTCATGGCAATCCTTGACGTCTTCGAGCACCGCCTTGAACTTGGCTTCGGGCTTCAGGAACACGAGGTCGGCGTTGTCCCTGCGGACCATCGGCTTGTGCGTGGGAATCACCACCACTTCCAGGCCGTAGATCGACTGGAACTCGTAGGCTTCCGTATCCGCCGTGCCGGTCATGCCCGACAGCTTGTCGTACATGCGGAACAGGTTCTGGAAGGTGATGGTGGCCATCGTCTGGTTTTCACGCTGGATCGGCACGCCTTCCTTGGCCTCGACGGCCTGGTGCAAGCCTTCCGACCAGCGCCGGCCCGGCAGGGTGCGGCCGGTGAATTCGTCGACGATGATGATTTCGCCGTCGCGCACGATGTAATCGACGTCGCGCTGGTACAGCGCATGCGCGCGCAGCGCCTGGTTCAAGTGGTGCACGACCGCGAGGTTGCGCGCGTCGTACAGGCTGGAATCCTCGTCCAGGATCCCCGCCTTGCGCAGCAGCTGTTCGGCGTGTTCCATGCCCTCCTCGGACAGGTGCACCTGCTTCTGCTTTTCATCGACGTAGTAGTCACCGGGCTCGGGCGGTTCGCCCGGCAGCGGCTCCTTGGCCTGCCGCGTCATGTGCGGCACGATGCGGTTGACGCGGATGTAGAGTTCCGGCGAATCCTCGGCGGGACCTGAAATGATCAGCGGCGTGCGCGCCTCGTCGATCAGGATGGAGTCGACCTCGTCCACGATCGCATAGTGCAGGCCGCGCTGGTAACGCTGCTCCTTCGACACCGCCATGTTGTCGCGCAGGTAGTCGAAGCCGAATTCGTTGTTGGTGCCGTAGGTGATGTCGGCTGCGTACGCGGCCGATTTGTCGGACATTTCCATGCCCGGCCAGACCACGCCGACCGTGAGGTCGAGGAAGTTGTAGACCTTGCCCATCCACGCGGCGTCGCGCTTGGCCAGGTAGTCGTTGACGGTGACGACATGTACGCCCTTGCCGGCGAGTGCGTTCAAGTACACCGGGAGCGTCGCGACCAGGGTCTTGCCCTCGCCGGTCCGCATCTCGGCGATCTTGCCTTGGTGCAGCACCATGCCGCCGATCAACTGCACGTCGTAATGGCGCAAGCCCAGCACGCGCCGGCTGGCCTCGCGCACCACCGCGAAGGCTTCGGGCAGGATCTTGTCCAGGCTCTCGCCATTGGCGATGCGCTGCTTGAACTCGGCGGTCTTGCCGCGCAACGCGACATCGTCGAGCTTCTGCATTTCGGGTTCGAGCGCGTTGATGCGCGCGACGGCTTTCGAAAGCTGCTTCACCACCCGCTCGTTGCGGCTGCCGAAGACATTCGTCAGGATATTGGGCATCGGACTTGGGTTCGCGGTTCCGGGCTGCGGTTGCAACTCAATCGGACATCATAAAAGGACATGCCCGCCACGCCTAGGGATGGCGGCGAAATGCCCGATTTTCAACCGTTCACCGCCTTACATAAGCGATCGGATTCACCAACTTCCCGTCGTGCCAGACCTCGAAATGCACGTGCGGGCCGGTCGAACGGCCGGTCGAACCCGCATCGGAAATGACCTCACCCGCGCGGACATGTTCGCCCACATGCGCCAGCAGCTTGCTGTTGTGCGCATAGCGGGTCATGTAGCCATCACCGTGGTCGATCTCCACCACCTTGCCGTAGCCGTCGCGCACGCCCGCATAGGTGACGACGCCCGCGGCGACCGCATGCACCTGCGACCCGAACGGCACGCCGATGTCCAGCCCGGGATGGAAACTGAAATGGCCGGTGAAGGGATCGATGCGGCGGCCATACGGCGAGGTGATGTAGCCATCCGTCACCGGCATGCCGGAAGGAATCAGGCTGGCGGTTACCTGGCGGTCGGTCAACAACGACTGCAAGACGCCGAGCTGGTTCTGCTGTTTGTCGAAGCGCTGCGCAAGCTGTTCCATGCTCACCGAGAGATCGAACGGCAGCGAGCGCTCGGGGGGGACGGTTTTCTCCGGGCCGCCGATGCCAGGCGCCTGGTTGAAGTTGAATTCGGCTGGGTCGAGTTTGCCGGCCACCACAAGGCGCTGCCCGAGTGCATCCAGTCGCGCCGAGTCGGCCTGCAGTTCGCCGAGCTTGATCGCCATACGGCTGATGTCGCGCTGGGCGTTGTCGCGCACCTGCTGCAACTCCGCCTTCTGCGCCGCGATCTGCTGGCGCATCGAATCGACCCTGGCCAGCGTACGGCTGCCGGGACTTGCAATCCAGACCGCCAGGGCCGCGCTGGCAACGACGCAAAGGGCCAAGCCAAGCATCAGGCGTTGCTGCAGCCGGCGATTGGCTTGGCAACGGTCATGCAGCCACGCGTCCGAGAGCGCGCACCGGGTCGAGCGGGCAACCAGTATCATGCCCATGTCAGAAAACCTCGAATCATCTGTCTTGTCTCCTGCCCGACCGTTACCGCCTCGCGACACCCACGGCCCGACGCCTGTTTCACAATGCGCGCCGGTTGCCGATCTGGCTGCACGGGCACGCGAACTTGACCATTTGAGCCAGCGGATTGTTCCGCTGTTGCCCGCTCCACTGCGCGAGCACGTCCGTCATGTCGGCTTGCGCAACGACCGCGTCCTGCTGCTGGTCGAATCGCCCGCCTGGGCCACCCGCGCACGCATGGATCAGTCCGGCATCCTCGCCGCCGTGCGCAGCCTTGGCCTGGCCGCGACCTCCGTCACAGCCAAGGTGATGCCGATCCCGGCACCCAACGGGGACTCCGCCTCCGTACGACCGCCGTCGCCGCGTGCCGCGCAACGCATACGCGCGTCGGCGATGGCTGTCTCCGATCCGGACCTGCGGGCCTTGTTCCTCGAACTGGCCGCGCTTGCGGACAATCCGACGACCAAGTGACACTCGCTGGCCGGCCCGCCCCCTCGTTCCAACGGCGGAAGCGGACGTTATAACACGGGCCGGGCGGCGTCGGCTGACCAGAATCAGAAAAAAGTCACAATTCGGGAATGCCGCCCGGACGTGGGCGCGCCCAGCCACCCGTGTGGGGCCAGGGTCGCGAAGGATTTCAGCTGAAGATCGAGCCGGCCGCGCGGGCGGCCGCGACAGCGGTGCGCTACACCGCTTGCGCGGGATGCGCGTAGGAAATCGGCGCCAGCGCGGGGTCGTCGAAAGTGACTTCTTCCCACGCGGATTTGTCGGCCAGGAGCGCACGCAGCAGCTGGTTGTTGAGCTGGTGACCCGACTTGTGGCCGAAGAACGCGCCGATCAGGCTGTGGCCGAGAAGATAAAGGTCGCCGATCGCATCGAGGATCTTGTGCTTGACGAACTCGTCCTCGTAACGCAGGCCGTCTTCGTTGAGCACGCGGTAGTCATCCAGCACGATCGCGTTGTCCATCGAACCGCCCAACGCGAGGTTCTTCTCGCGCAGCATTTCGATGTCGCGCATGAAGCCGAAGGTGCGCGCGCGACTGACTTCCTTCACGAACGACGTCGTGGAGAAATCGATCTCGGCCCGGGAAGCGCGGCGCGAAAAGATCGGATGCTGGAATTCGATCGAGAAGCCAACCTTGAAGCCGTCGAACGGCTTGAACTCGGCCCACTTGTCGCCCTCTTCCACCTTCACCGGCTTTTTGATGCGGATGAAGCGCTTGGGCGCGGATTGTTCTTCGATGCCGGCCGACTGCAGCAGGAACACGAACGGCCCCGCGCTGCCGTCCATGATCGGCACCTCCGGCGCCGAAAGATCGACGTACGCGTTGTCGATGCCGAGGCCGGCCAGAGCGGACATCAGGTGTTCGACCGTACCGACGCGCACGTTGTCCCTGACCAGCGTGCTGGACAGGCGTGTATCGCCCACGTGCTCACAGCGCGCAGGAATCACCACGGGCTCGGGCAAGTCGGTGCGGCGGAACACGATGCCGGTGTTGACCGCAGCGGGACGCAAGGTCATGTAGACCTTTTCCCCGGTGTGCAAGCCCACGCCCGTCGCGCGGATCACGTTCTTGAGCGTGCGCTGCTTGATCATTTTTCGTTGGAATCCCGTTAGAACAACGCTAAAACGTGGGCGATGCTACCACGGTTGACAGTCCGAATAAAGTGGACTCGTGCGTTCAGTTACTCGGCGTGCGCGGATTGCCTGAACCCGCAGGGTGGAAATGCCTGAACGCGGCCCCCGGGTGAGAGTGACCGCGGCTCAGCGGTCAGGTTCCCGGGGAGGGCAAAATCCACCCGCACTGCCGGGACGGGTGTTCGGCAGTGCGGGTTTGACGGCGGCGCCACGGCAGGCGCCGCTCAACGAAGCGGGCGTCCCCTGCCCGTCTCCACAGCCCATGTCCGCGCGGCCCGAAGACCGCGCAGCGGCTCAATCGGCCTGGCGCCGCAGGAATGCCGGAATGTCCAGGTAATCGGGCATGCCCGCCGTCTCGGCGGCCGGCTTGGCGGCTGCGGCCGGCGCCGGTTCCCTGCGTGCAGCCATCACCGGTTCCGGCTGGGCGTAACCCACCACCCCGTTGTCGGTACCGGTGCGGAGGACCCGGCGCGGCTGCGGCATCTCGACCATCTCCGGCTTGGCGACGGGGCGCAGCTGCGGCTTGGCGGCGCGGTTGAGTCCCGTGGCGACCACCGTGACGCGCACGTCGTCGGACAGGTCGGGGTCGAGCGCGGTACCCAGCACCACGGTCGCATCCTCGCTGGCGAAGTCGTGCACCACCCGGCCGATCTCGTCGAACTCGCGCATCGTGAGGTTCGGGCCGGCGGTGACGTTGACCAGGATGCCGCAAGCACCCGAGAGGTCCACGTTCTCCAGCAACGGATTGTTGATGGCCGCCTCGGCCGCGGCCTGCGCACGGTCGTCGCCGCGGGCCGTGCCGGTGCCCATCATGGCCATGCCCATTTCGCTCATCACGGTGCGCACGTCGGCGAAGTCGACGTTGATCAGGCCCGGGCGGGTGATCAGGTCGGCGATGCCCTGCACCGCGCCCTGCAGCACGTCGTTGGCGGCCTTGAACGCATTCAACAAGGTCACTTCGCGGCCGAGCACGGTCAGCAGCTTTTCGTTCGGCACCGTGATCAGCGAGTCGACCGACTGCGACAGATCCTCGATGCCCTTCATCGCCACCTGCATGCGGCGCCGGCCCTCGAACGGGAACGGCTTGGTCACCACCGCCACCGTCAGGATGCCCTTCTCTTTCGCCAGCTGCGCCACCACCGGTGCCGCCCCGGTACCGGTGCCGCCGCCCATGCCGCAGGTGATGAACACCATGTCGGCGCCGTCCAGCACTTCGACGATCCGGTCGCGGTCCTCGAGCGCGGCCTGGCGGCCGATCTCGGGGTTGGCGCCGGCACCGAGACCCTTGGTCACCGTTTCGCCGAGTTGCAGCGTGGTGCGCGCACCGGAACTTTTCAGCGCCTGTGCGTCGGTATTGGCGCAGACGAATTCCACGCCATCGATGGCTGAATTGACCATGTGGCTGACGGCGTTGCCGCCACCGCCGCCGACACCGATCACCTTGATCACCGCATTGGGTGCGAGTTGTTCCACCAGTTCAAACATTGCCCGTCCTCCGTGCTGCTGAAAGTCATGCTGCTGTTGTCATGCTGCCGTTGATGTCGCCCGCCGTTTCGGCGGACACCCCTTGCGGGGTTCGCGGCACCGCGGTGCCGCCCGATTGCGCATCGTCCCGACACGCAACACGGATTCCTCGCGGGCCACGGAGGACCCGCCATGTTTTGATCCCTCTCCCACCGGGAGAGGGTGCCCCGTCAGGGGCGGGTGAGGGTTCGGTCCGATTGCAACGTTCACTTCCGGCCCTACCCTCACCCCAACCCCTCTCCCAAGGGGAGAGGGGCTCAAAGTCAAAAATTCCTGTGCAGCCAGCCCCTCGCCTTGCCGATGAAGCCGGCGACGCTGTCGCCCATCGCGCCGCCGATCACGCGGCTGCCGCCGTGCGAATGCGAGCCCTGCAGCAGCAGGCCGACGCCCGCGGCGTTGGCGGGCGTGGCGATCACTTCGGTCACGCCAGTGACGTGCTGCGGTACGCCGAGGCGCACCATCTTGTGGAACACCTCTTCGGCCAGGTACAGCGCTCCTTCGATACGCGCGGCGCCACCGGTCAGCACCACGCCGGCCGCGAGCAGGTTCTCGTAACCCGAGCGGCGCATTTCGTCCTGAACCATCTCGAAGATTTCCTCGTAACGCGCCTGGATGGACTGCGCCAGCGCCTGCCGCTGCAGGCGCCGCGGCGGACGCTCGCCCACGCTCGGCACCTGGATGGTTTCCTCGCCGCGCGCGAGTTGCGCCAGCGCGCAGCCGTACTTCACCTTGATCTCTTCCGCGTTCGCGGTCGGCGTCTGCACGTATTGCGAAATGTCCGACGTCACCTGGTCGCCACCCACGGGCAGCGACTTGGTGTAGCGGATCGAGCCGTGGGTGAAGATCGCGATGTCGGTGGTGCCAGCGCCGAGATCGACCACGCATACGCCGAGCTCGCGCTCGTCGTCCGTCAGCACGGATTTCGCCGAGGCCACCGCCGAAGGCACCAGGTCGTCCACCGCAAGACCACAGCGCTGGATGCACTTGGTGATGTTCTGCACCGCGGACGCCGCGCCGGTCACCAAGTGCACGCCGGCTTCCAGTCGCACGCCGCTCATCCCGACCGGATGGCGGATGCCGTCCTGGCCATCGATGCGGTATTCCTGCGGTTCCTTGTAGAGCACCTTGCGATCGGCCGGGATCGCCACCGCGCTGGCCGATTCCAGCACCTGGTCGAGGTCGCCCGCCGCGACTTCGCGGTCGCGGATCGCGGCGGTGCCGCGCGAGTTGTGGGTCTCGAGATGGCTGCCGGAAATCGACGCGCAGACCGAGCGTATGTCGCAACCGGCCATCTGCCCGGCTTCCTCGACCGCGCGCTGGATCGAATTGACGTTCGACTCGATCTCGACCACCACGCCTTTCTTCATGCCGCGCGAGGTGTGGCTGCCGACGCCGATCACTTCGATCGGTTCGCCCGGCACGTATTCGCCGACGATCGCCATCACCTTCGACGTGCCGATGTCGAGGCCGACGACCAGGTTCTTGTCGCTCTTGCGAGTCATGGGTCTAAACGTTTCCGTCAACAACATGGGAGGTCACCCCGTTGGCAGGTTTGGTGGGAGCAGGCGTCGCCGGCACGTCCGGCCAGCGCACCGCGAAGCCGTTGCTGTAACGCAAGTCGGCGTAGATGAATCCGTCGCCGCGACCACGCATCAGGATCGGCAGCGCCGCGACGAAACGCGCGAGGCGCTGGTCGGGTTGCGTATCACCGACCGTCACCTGGCCGTTGTTCGAAAGCGTGAGGCTCCAGCCACCGCGGGCGGACAGGTCCACGCCGGTCACCCGCAGGCTGTAGGGCGCGAAATCGATCTGCGCGGTGCGGTAGAACGCCAGAACGTCGGCGACCCGGTCATCCGGCGCGTTGAACTGCGGCAAGCCATTCACGATGCCAGCGTTGGGCACCTTGAAGATGCGACCGTCGCGGCCGAGCAAGGCATCGCTGCCCCAATGCGCGACGGGATCGATCTCGGTGATGGTGATGTCGAGCGCGTCCGGCCAGTGCTTGCTCACTTCGACGCGCGACACCCACGGCAATGCCGCCACGGAATCGCGTACCTTGTCGAGGTCTATGGCGAAGAAACCCGCGCCCAGCGACGGCGCGACCGCCGTGCGCACCTGCGTCGCGCTGACGTGGCTGAAGGTCGCGTGCACCTGCAGTTCGCGCACCGGCCAGCGGTCGGAGGCGAACCAGCCCTGCAGCACGCCGACCACCGGCAACGCGACCAGCGTGATCGCAATGATCCAGGCGGCGAAACGCAGGCCGGTCGCACCTTTCATGCGGCGCCTCCCGATTCGCGATCGAACGAGGTTTCCAGCACGCGCCAGCACAGTTCCGGATAGTCGATGCCGGCCGCGGCGGCCGCTTTCGGCACCAGCGAATGCGAGGTCATGCCGGGCGCGGTGTTCACCTCCAGCAGCCAGTTGCGGCCATCGCGGTCGCGCATCACGTCGATGCGGCCCCAACCCGAGCAGGCCAGTGCATCGAACGCACGCAGCACCAGCGCGCGCAGTTCGGCTTCGGCATCGCCGGCCAGGCCGGGGCAGATGTACTGCGTATCCTCGGCGATGTACTTGGCGTTGTAGTCGTAGTACTCGCCCTTGGGCACGATCCTGATGCTGGGCAGCACGTCGCGGCCAAGTACCGCCACGGTGAACTCGTCGCCGACGATCATCGTCTCGACCAGCATCGGGCCTGGATAGCGTTGCGCCAGCTGCGCCGCCGCATCGAGATCCTGTTCTGCGAACACGCGCGATACGCCCACGCTGGAACCTTCCCACGCCGGCTTCACGACCAGCGGGAAACCGATCTCGCGCGCCGCCGCGTGCACATCGCCGCCGCGCGCCAGCGCGACCGACTTTGGCGTGGGTACACCGAGCGCGTTCCACACCCACTTGCTGCGGATCTTGTCCAGCGTCAGCGCGGAACCGAGCACGCCCGAACCAGTGTACGGCACCCCCAGGGATTGCAACGCCCCCTGCAACTCACCATTCTCTCCACCGGCGCCATGCAGGATGTTGAACACCCGCGCGAAGTGGCCCGCGCGCACGGCGTCCAGCAACGCGGGGATGCCGTCGATCGCGTGCGCGTCCACGCCACGACCCTTGAGCGCTTCCAGCACGCCCTTGCCGGACATCAGCGACACTTCGCGCTCGGCGGAACTGCCGCCCATCACCACGGCGACGCGGCCAAAATCGCGGGCGTCGGTGATGCGTCGCGCGGCCGTCCCGGTACTCATGCGGCGTCCTCCGTTTTCAGGTGACCGTGCCTGGCGAGATCCGTCGCGGCCGCGCCGATGTCGCCGGCACCGAGCAACAGCACCAGGTCACCGTCGCGCAACAGCGCGGGCAGTGTTTCGCCAAGTTCGCGGGGGTGCTCGATGAACACCGGATCGACCTTGCCGCGCGCCCGCACGGCACGCGCCAGCGAACGGCCATCAGCCCCCGCGATCGGCGTTTCGCCCGCGGGATACACGTCGGTCAGCACCAGCGCATCGGCTTCGCACAGCACGCCCGCGAAGTCGTCCAGCAGATCGCGCGTGCGGGTATAGCGATGCGGCTGGAACACGATCACCAGTCGCCGCTCGGGCCAGCCTGCGCGCGCGGCTTCCATCACCGCCGCGAGTTCGCGCGGATGGTGCCCGTAGTCGTCGACCAGCATGACCTTGCCGGTGTCGATCGGCAGCTCGCCATTGATGTGGAAGCGCCGCCCCACGCCCTGGAACTGTTCCAGCGCGTGCTTGATGGCATAGGGTTCGACGCCGAGGTGCCAGCCGATCGTGGCCGCGGCGAGCGCGTTTGACACGTTGTGGCGGCCAGGCAGGTTCAACGTGATCGACAGCCCCGGCTGGCCCGGCAGCAGCAGGTCGAAATGCGTGCGCGCGCCGTCGGCGCGCAGGTTGGCGCCGCGCACGTCGGCCGCGTGATCGATCGCATACGTCAGCGTCGAGCGCGCGGTGTTCTGTGCCAGTTCCGCGACTTCCGGGTTGTCCACGCACAGCACCGCAAGACCGTAGAACGGCAGGCGATGCAGGAAGTCCGCGAAAGCTTGCTTCAACTCCGCGAAGT
Source organism: Rhodanobacteraceae bacterium (assembly GCA_035277545.1). GTDB lineage: Bacteria > Pseudomonadota > Gammaproteobacteria > Xanthomonadales > Rhodanobacteraceae > 66-474. The sequence continues at coordinate 17,947 of DATEKI010000079.1, forward strand.
CGCCGTGGTAGTGGTCGAGGTGATCGGCGTCGATGTTGGTGACCACCGCAATCACCGGCGACAACTTCAGGAACGAACCGTCGGATTCGTCGGCCTCGGCGACGAGATACGCGCCGGCGCCGAGCCGCGCGTTGGCACCGGCCGACAGCAGTTGCCCGCCGATCACGAAGGTCGGGTCGTAGCCGGCCTCGGCCAGCACGCTGGCGGTGAGGCTGGTCGTCGTGGTCTTGCCGTGCGAACCCGCCACCGCGATGCCGCGCCGGAAGCGCATCAGCTCGCCCAGCATTTCCGCGCGCGGCACCACCGGAATGCGGCGCGCCTCGGCGGCCACGAGTTCGGGGTTGTCCGCCCTGATCGCGCTCGACACCACCACCGCGTCGACGTTGGCGACGTGCGCCGCGGCGTGGCCGATCGCGACATCCACGCCCATGCCCGCGAGCCGCTCGGTGACCGGCGACGCTGCGCGGTCGGAACCCGATACGTCGTAACCGAGCGTGTGCAGCACCTCGGCGATGCCGCTCATGCCGGCGCCGCCGATGCCGATGAAATGCACGCGGCGGAAGCCCTGCATGATGTCGCCGTGCGGCGGGAGGCGATGCGGCGTCATGCAGCCACCTCCAGGCATCGTTGCGCGATCACGTCGGCGGCGTCGGGTTTCGCCAGCGTGCGCGCGGCGTTCGCCATCGCGAGACGCTTGTCCGCGTCGCGCAGCAGGCGTTCCAGCATGCCGGCGAAGCGCGAGGCGTCGAAGTCGCGGTCCTGCACCAGTTCGGCCGCACCGACCGCGACGAAGCCTTCCGCGTTTCTGGTCTGGTGGTCATCCACCGCGTACGGAAACGGCAGCAGGATCGAGCCCAGGCCCGCGGCGGCGAGTTCCGCGAGCGTCAACGCGCCCGCGCGGCAGATCACGAAATCGGCCCACGCGTACGCCGATGCCATGTCGGCGATGAACGCTTCGACGCTTGCCTCGACATCGACGCGCGCATACGCGGCGCGCGTCGCCTCGACGTGCTTGGCGCCGCATTGGTGGCGTATTTCCGGGCGGCGCTCGACGGGAATGCGGGATAGCGCATTCGGCAGTCCCAGGTTCAGCGTGCGCGCGCCGAGGCTGCCGCCCAGCACCAGCAGGCGCGGCGCACCGGTTCGATCCGCGAAGCGCGACGCGGGCGCGGGCAAGTCGGCGATTTCGCGGCGCACCGGATTGCCGGTCCATTCGGCATGCGCTGCCGGCGGAAAGGCATCGGAGAACCCTGTCATCACCTTGCGCGCGATACGCGCGAGCACGCGATTGGTGAAACCCGCGATGCGGTTCTGCTCGTGCACCAGCAGCGGACGCCGCTGCAGCCACGCCGCCACGCCGCCGGGGCCGGCCACGTAACCACCCAGCGACAGCACGCTGCGTGGATTCGCTGCGCGCAACACGCGCCAGGCGCCGAACAGCGCGCGCGCCAGCATCCACGGCGCCGCGATGCGCTGTGCCAGGCTTTTGCCGCGCAGGCCTCGCACGTGCAGCGTTTTCAACGCGAGGTGATGCTCCGGCACGATGCGATTTTCCATGCCGCCTTCAGCGCCCAGCCACAGCACCGGCACGTCGCGCGCGCGCAACGCCGCCGCGACCGCGAGGCCGGGGAAAATGTGGCCGCCGGTGCCACCGGCCATGATCAACACGGGCGCCTGCACGCCGTTCATGCGTGCACCTTTTCGAGCGTCGGCTCGATGCGTTTGCGCGCCGCCAGCGGCAGCTCGCGTGACGTCGGCGGCGGCACCGGCGCGGGCGAGGCGCTGCCGGGTGTGCCCGACGAACCACCGCGCCGCGTCGCCATCCGGCGTGCGTCCTCGGCGCGATGGATTTCGTAAGCCGCCCGCACCAGCACGCCCAGCATCACGCAGGTCATCAGCGTGCTGGAACCGCCTGAGCTGATCAGCGGCAACGTCAGCCCCTTGGTCGGCAGCACGCCCAGGTTCACCCCCACGGACACCAGCGCCTGCAGCCCGATCATCAACGAGATGCCGAACGCGACGTAACCCGCGCGATGCTGGCCCACTTCGACGCCACGCAGGCCGAGCTGCAGGCCACGCCCGACCAGCAGCGCGAACAATGCGAGCACGAACAGCACGCCGAAGAAACCGAGTTCCTCGGCGATCACCGCGAGGATGAAATCGGTGTGCGCTTCCGGCAGGTAGAACAGCTTCTGCACGCTGCCGCCGAGTCCCACCCCGAACCACTTGCCGCGCCCGACCGCGATCAACGCCTGGGTCAACTGGAAGCCGTTGTCGAACGGGTCCTTCCACGGATCGAGGAAGGAGGTGAGGCGCTTCACGCGATAGTCGGTGGACAGCGCCAGCCATGCGCCCAGCGGAATCATCGGCAGGCCCATGATCACGAGGTTGCGCATGCGGGCGCCGCCCAGCCACAACATGCCGATCGTGACGATGCCGATCAGCGCGGCGGAACCGAAGTCGGGTTGCGCCAGCAGCAGCACGGCGGTCAGGCCCGCGACCGCGACCGGTTTCACCGCGCCGAGGAATTTCGTTTCGACCGCGTCGCGGTGACGCACCAGGTAGCTTGCGACATACAGCACCACCGTCAGCTTGGCCAGCTCGACGGGCTGGAACCCGGAAATGCCGAGGTTGATCCAGCGGCGCGCGCCGTTGATGCGCATGCCAAGGTGCGGCACGAACACCAGCAGCAGCAGGCCGAAGGTCACCAGCACCATCCGGCCGGAATAGCGTTCCAGCCAATCCAGCTCGACCCGCGTCGCGATCACGAACGCCACGCCGCCACCGACCAGCAGGAACGCGAGATGCCGTTTCAGGTAATGGAACTCGCCGATGTGCTGGCCGTCCGCGACCGCAATGGAACTGGACGCCACCATCACGATGCCGAACGCGACCAGCCCCGCGATCGCGAGCAGCAGCCACGGGTCGTGGCGGCCTTCGGGGCCGTATTTGCGAACCGCTTGCGAGGTACCGAATCCGAGCATCACCGCACCTTCAATGTCGCCAAGCCGACCAGCACCAGCACCACCGAAATGATCCAGAAGCGCACGATCACGCGCGGCTCCGGCCAGCCCTTCAATTCGAAGTGGTGGTGGATCGGCGCCATCCGGAACACGCGCTTGCCGCGCAACTTGAAGCTGCCGACCTGCAGCATCACCGATGCGGTTTCGACCACGAACAGGCCGCCCATCACCAGCAGGATGATTTCCTGGCGCACGATCACCGCGACGCAACCGATCGCGGCGCCGATCGCGAGCGCGCCGACGTCGCCCATGAACACCTGCGCGGGATAGGTGTTGAACCAGAGGAACCCGAGGCCCGCGCCGGTCAGCGCGCCACAGAAAACGCTTAGCTCGCCCGCGCCGGGAATCGAAGGAATACCGAGGTAAGCCGAGAACACCGCGTTGCCCGCGAGGTACGCGAACGCGCCGAGCGCGGCGGCCACCAGCACCGCCGGCATGATCGCGAGGCCATCGAGGCCATCGGTGAGGTTGACCGCGTTCGAGAACCCGACGATCCACAGATACGCGACCACCACGAAGCCCGCGCCCAGCGGAATCGCCACGTGCTTGAACAACGGCACGTACAGCGCGGTCGCGGCCGGCACGTTGGCGGTATGGAACAGGAACAGCGCGGCGGCGAGTCCGACCACCGATTGCGCGAGGTATTTCCAGCGCGCGGGCAGGCCGTGCGGGTCCTTCAACACCAGCTTGCGGTAATCGTCGTAGAAACCGATCGCCCCGCAGGCCAATGTCACCAGCAACACTACCCAGAGATAGCGGCTGTGCAGGTCGCCCCACAACAACGTCGCGATCACGATCGCGGCGAGGATCAAGGTGCCGCCCATGGTGGGCGTGCCGGCCTTGGACAGGTGTGTCTGCGGACCATCGCTGCGCACTACCTGCCCGGCCTTCAAATCGGTCAGGCGGCGGATCACGGCGGGACCGAAGAACAGCGCGACGACCAGTGCGGTAAGCGCCGCCATGATGGTGCGAAAGGTGATGTAGTCGAACAGCCGGAACGCCCCGAAATAGACTTCCAGCCAGCGCGAGAGCTCAAGCAACATGCCGGCCACCTCCCTCGCCGCCGTCCAGCAGGGCCGCGACGACGCGTTCCATGTGCGACGCGTGTGACCCCTTCACCAGCACGCTCACGTTCGCATGCAAGTCGCTGCGCAACGATGCAACCAACGCGGCCTGGTCCGCGAAAACCTGCGCGTCCGACCCGAAGGCTTCCGCGGCATTCGCCGCCAGCGCGCCGACGACGTACAGGCGTGCGATGCCCTGCTCTCGCGCGGCGCGTCCGATGCTTGCGTGCAACGCGGCCGCATCGGGCCCGAGCTCGCCCATGTTGCCCAGCACCAGCCAGCGCTCGCCCGGTTGCAACGCCAACGTTGCCACCGCCGCCAACGCGGAACCCGGATTGGCGTTGTAGCTGTCGTCGAAAAGCGTCCAGCCCTGCGGCGATTCGCGCCGCAGCAAGCGGCCGGTGACCGCCTCCGCGTCCTGCAGGCCGGCGACGATCGCTTCCAGCGGCACGTCCACCGCCAGCGCCAGCGCCGCCGCCGCCGTGGCGTTGGCAACGTTGTGGCGGCCCGGCAAGGGCAGGTTCACGGCGGCTTCGCCTGCGGGCGTCCGCAACGTGAAGCGGCTGCCGCCTGCATCCAGCGCAACCTCCGTGGCGACGACATCCGCGTCCGCGTCGAGCGCGAAACGCAACTTGCGGCGCGAGCCGGCAAGCCCGGTGAAATACATCGCGAAGGCGTCGTCGGCGTTGATCACGGCCACGCCATCCGGCGGCAATGCCTGGTACATCGCGCCCTTGGTTTCGGCGATGCCTTCCAGCGTGTGCATGCGCTCCAGGTGCGCGGGGGCGATGTTGTTGACGATGCCGATGCGCGGGCGCGCGATCGATGCGAGGTACGCGATGTCGCCCGGTTTGCCGGCGCCCATTTCCAGCACCGCGTAGCGCGTGTCTTCGGGCATCGCCAACAAGGTCAGCGGCAACCCGATTTCGTTGTTGAAGCTGCCACTGTTGGAATGCGTCCTGCCGTGGCGCGAAAGGATGCGCGCCGTCAGTGCCTTGACGCTGGTCTTGCCATTGGAGCCGGTAATGCCGATGACGGTCACGTCGCGCTGCGCGCGCACCGCGCTGGCGAGATCGCCCAGCGCGTGCAAGGTGTCGGCCACCACGAGCTGCGGAACAGCGGAATCCACGCGGCGCGACACGATCGCGCCCACCGCACCGCGCACCACGGCATCGGCGACGTGGTCGTGGCCGTCGTGGGTTTCGCCGACCAGCGCCACGAACAGTTCGCCCGCCTCGATGGTGCGCGAATCGGTGGACACGCCGCACACGGTCGCGTCCGCGCCCTGCAGCACGCCGCGCACCCACACCGCGATTTCCTTGAGGCGCAGGCTCAGCACGGGCGCGCCTCCAGGGTGGCGCGCGCCACCTGCAGATCATCGAAAGGATGCTTGGCGCCGCCGACTTCCTGGTACGTCTCGTGTCCCTTGCCGGCGATCAGCACCACGTCGCCCGCGTGGGCCTGCGCGATCGCGATATCGATCGCGCGCGCACGATCGCGCATCACCGTCGCGCGTTCCGGCGCGCGCATGCCGGCCACGATCTGCGCGACGATCGCATCGCCGCTTTCGCCGCGCGGGTTGTCGTCGGTGACGATGACGACGTCCGCCATCCGCTCGGCGATCGCGCCCATGATGGGGCGCTTGCCGGCGTCGCGTTCGCCGCCGCAACCGAATACGCATACCAGTTTGCCGTCGCAATGTGCACGCAGCGCGGCCAGTACCTGTTCCAGCGCGTCGGGCTTGTGCGAATAATCGACGACGACCAGCGGCACGGCACCGCCGCCGAGCCGGTTCATGCGGCCGCTGATCGGTTGCAGTGTTTCCAGCGCAGCGCGGATCTGCGCGAACGGCACGTCCAGCGCGCCCAGCACGCCCGCCACGGCGAGCAGGTTGGCCACGTTGAACCGGCCCAGCAACGCGCTGTGCACCGGCGCCTCGCCCCACGGCGTCGCGAGGTGGAAGTCGATGCCATCCGAATGGGTGTGGATATCGTCCGCCCGGACGTCGGCATTCGCGTTGTCGATGCCGCAGCGCACGACCTGCACTTTCGCTGGAATCCGCATTGCCAGTTCGCGCCCGAACGCATCATCCACGTTGAGCACTGCCGCGCGCAGGCCCGGCCACGCGAACAATTTCGCCTTGGCGGCACCGTAGGCTTCCATCGTGCCGTGGTAATCGAGGTGATCGCGCGTGAGGTTGGTGAACACCGCGACGTCGAAGTGGATGCCATCGACACGATGCTGGTCGAGCGCGTGCGACGACACTTCCATCGCGACATCGGTGGCACCCGCGCCGCGGAATTCAGCCATCAGGCCGTGCACGCGGATCACGTCCGGCGTCGTGCGTTCGCCTTCGTGCAGCGCGCCGTGCAGTCCCGCGCCCAGCGTCCCGATGGTCGCGGCGCGCTTGCCGAGCTGCGTGAACGCCTGCGCCAGCAATTGCACCGTCGACGTCTTGCCGCTGGTGCCGGTGACGCCGACGACGGTCATCGCCGCCGACGGATCGTCGAAGAAACGCGCGGCAATTTCGCCCAGGCGCAGGCGCAAGCCCTCGATCCAGACGATGTTCGGAACGCTTGCACCGGGAGTCGGCGTGCGGGTTTCGGCAAGCACGGCCGCCGCGCCGCGCTCGACAGCCTGCGGCGCAAACTCGATCCCGTGATGCTTCGCCCCCGCCAACGCGACGAAGGCATCGCCCGCGCGCACGGCGTGCGAATCCTGGGTCAGCCCGGACACCATGATGTCGCCCAGCGCCGGCGTGGCGATGCCACGCAACAAATCGTCGAGCCGCATCGCGGTCATTGCGCCCCCCTCGCCGTTGGGCGCGCGGCAGCCACCGCACCAGCGGGCTGCACGGGCGGCGGTGCAGGCGCCGGCGTCACCGGGCCGCCCGCGTACCACTGCTGCACGTTGTCGGGCGGAATGTCGAGCAGGCGCAACGCACCGGTCATGACGTCGCGGAAAACCGGCGCGGACACGAGACCGCCGAAATACTCGCCACCGTGGCCGCCCGCATCGCGAACGATCACCACGCCAACGAGGCGCGGGTCGCTGGCCGGCACGATGCCGCAGAACAGCGCGGCATAGCGATTGCGCGAATAGCCGCCCGCGATGGCGAGGTGCGCGGTACCGGTCTTGCCGGCGACCGTGTAGTCGGGAATGGCGGCTTGCGGCGCGGTGGCCGGGGGCGCGCCCACCACCGTGCGCAGCATCGCCATGACTTCATCGGAGATCTTCTGTGGCTCCACGCGCACGCCCGGGTTGTCGTCACCCTTGACGAAAGTGGGCGTGTGCTTGACACCACCGTCCGCGATCGCGGCATAAGCCTGCGCCAGCTGCAGCGCGGTGACGTTGAGGCCGTAGCCGAACGAAATGGTGGCCTTGACGAAGTCACCCCAGGTACGCGGCGGCGGGATGTAACCGCCCACTTCGCCCGGGAACCCGCTGCCGGTGCTGGCACCGAAACCGAACTGGTGCAGCACGCCGGCCATCTGTTGCGCCGTCAGCGTCAGTGAAATCTTCGACGCGCCGACGTTGCTGGAAACCGTGATCACGCGGCCGACGTCGATCAGGCCATTGTTGCTGTCGTCGCGGATCAGGTGGCCGTCGATCGTGAACGTGCCCGGGTTGGTGTTGATCGGGGTGGTCGGCGTCCACTTGCCCGACTCCAGCGCCGTGGTGATGGTGAAGGGCTTCATGGTCGAACCGGGCTCGGTCACATCGGTGACCGCGCGGTTGCGCCGCTGCGCCGGGCTGCTGTTGTCGAGGTCGTTGGGGTTGTACGACGGCACATTGACCATCGCCAGGATCTCGCCGTTGCGCGGGTCGAGGATCACCATCGAGCCGGAAGCCGCGTGGCGCTTGGCGATCGCGTCTGCGAGCGCCTGGTAGGCGAGGTACTGGATGCGGCTGTCGATGCTGAGCGTCAGGTCGTGTCCCGGCACCGGTGCCTTGATCTGCTCGACGTTCTCGACCACGTGGCCGAGGCGGTCGCGGATCACGCGCTTTTCGCCCGGCTTGCCGGCCAGCCAGCCATCGTAGGCCAGCTCGAGGCCTTCCTGCCCGTGGTCATCGATGTTGGTGAAGCCCAGCACGTGCGCCATCGCGGCGCCTTCGGGGTAGTAGCGCTTGTATTCCCTTTGCGCGTTCACGCCCGGGATGTCGAGCGCGAGGACCGCCTTCGCGGCTTCCGGCGGCATCAACCGGCGCAGGTAGACGAACTCGCGGCCGTTTTTCGTCTCCAGCTTGCGCGACAGGTCGACTGCATTGACGCCCAGCGCCTTGGCCAGTTCGGGAATCCGGTCGGCGTGCTGCAGCAGCTCGTCCGGGTTCGCCCACAACGAAAGCATCGGCGTGGACACCGCCAGCGGCACGCCATTGCGGTCGTAAATGGTGCCGCGGGAAACGGGAATCGGCACGTCACGGAGGAAACGCGCGTCACCCTGCTTCTGCAGGAACGCCTGGTGCACGACCTGCAGGTCGACGGCGCGCGCGACCAGGCCCAGAGTTGCCAACGCCAATACGCCGACCACCAGTACCAGGCGCTTGCGCGTATCCGGGCGCTGCCTGCGTGGCGGGCGTGGGAAGTTCTGCGGTGGCCGGTGGAGCTTCATTCGTGGATCATCTCCACGCTCGACGCGGGCGGACTGATCATGCCGAGCTGCCCGCGCGCGATCGATTCGATGCGCGACGGGCTGGCCCACGTCGCCTGTTCGAGTTCCAGGCGGCCGAATTCCACGTTCATCGCGTCGCGCTGGCTTTGCAGTTTCGACAGATCGACAAATGCGACGCGATCCTGGTGACGCGCCCACACCACGGCGATGCCGCTGGCGATCACCGCCAGCAGCAACACACCCACCGCAAGCACGCCGATCACCTTCATCGCGCGCCCTCCACCGCGACCTTTTCGGCAATGCGCAGTACCGCCGAGCGCGCACGCGGGTTGCGCGCGACCTCTTCGCCACCCGCCGTCTGCGCGCGCCCGATGGCGCGCAGTGGCGCAGGGGCAACGGCGGGAGGCGGCAATCCACGGCGCATCGAGACCGGCTGCGGCCCGCGGATGAATTGCTTGACGATGCGGTCTTCCAGCGAATGGAAGCTGATCACCGCCAACCGCCCGCCCGGCTTCAACACTTCGACGGCGGCCGGCAGCGCGCGTTCCAGCGAACCAAGCTCGTCGTTCACCTGCAGGCGCAGTGCCTGGAAGGTCCGCGTGGCCGGATGCTTGTTGCGCTCGCGCCGGCCGAGGACACGTTCGACCAGCTCGGCCAGTTCGCGCGTCGTGCGGAGCGGTGTTTCGACACGGCGCGCGACGATCGCACGCGCGATGCGGCGGCTCATGCGCTCCTCGCCGTAACGGAACAGCACATCCGCGATTTCGCGTTCGCCGGCACGCGCAAGGAAATCCGCGGCGCTCTCTCCCGTGGTCGGATCCATGCGCATGTCCAGCGGCGCATCCGACTGGAAGGAAAACCCGCGCGCGGCGTCGTCCAGCTGCGGCGAGGACACGCCGAGATCCAGCAGCACGCCATCGAGACCGCGCGCCCGGTCCCACTCGCCCATCGCGGAGAAATTCGCGTGGCGGATCGCCACGCGCGGATCGCCGCCGAATTCGCGCCGCGCATGCGCGATCGCTTCGGGATCGCGGTCCATCAGCAGCAGCCTGCCGTCGGCACCGAGGCGCTCGAGGATCGCGCGCGCATGGCCTCCGCGCCCGAAGGTGCCATCGAGGTAGCGTCCATCCGGGCGCAGCGCGAGTCCCGACAGCACGCCGTCCCGCATGACCGGGATGTGCATGAGCCCATGGCTGTCCGTCATCGCCCGCGTCCCGTCCATTCGTACCCGCGCACGCCGCGTGCGCCGTCCGATCCCGATTCGCGCTCGACCCGGCGTCTCGGTGCGCCGTTCGTCGAACGCGCGCATCACAACCGCAATCCCGCCATTTCCTCGCTGACTTCCTCCTCGCCGATCGTCTGATGGATCTTCGCGAGGTGAGCCTGCTCACTCCACAACTCGAACTTGTTGCCCATGCCCAGCAGCACCGCCTTTTTTTCGATGCCTGAAGCGGCGCGCTGGCTGGCAGGCAACAGCACGCGTGCCGCGCCATCCAGTTCCACCAGCGTGGCCGCGCCGACCAGCTTCAACTGCAGGTCGCGATGCACGCGCTTGACGTTCGGCAACCCGTTCACCTGGTCGCGCACGCGCTCCCAGTCGGGCTGCGGGAATACCCACAGGCAGCCCTGCTCGAACGGGTTGTAGGTGATGACCAGGCGACCATTGCACACGCGCGCGATCGGCTCGCGGTAGGCTGTGGGAATCGCCAACCGGCCCTTGTCGTCGACGCTGATGGCGGTCTCGCCTTGGAACATGCGACTGATTCCCACGTTTTCCCACAAAACTACACAGGTGCCCACCTTAGTCGCAGGAGGTGAGACTGTCAACAAATTTCGCTTTTAGATCAAAGGGAAAGGAGAATTTCTGACCAATTTTCAGGTGCTCTGTGAGCTGTGGGCGCGAGGTCATTGAATACAAAAGATTTCGTTCTGCAGGAATCTGACTGCCCAGGCCAAAAACACCCATTCGGACGCTCTCCGCCACCTGCCGAGTTCAGTCGCAAGTCAGTTTCAGGGCAACGGAAAAGGTTGGAGCGTGCAAGCACGCGATTTCCCCAAAAAGGGTCGCGCACGGAGCCCAAATCAAGGCGCCGGTTGATGGAAAGTCAGGCCATGGATGCGAGGTGGAGCCATTTGGGGCGAAACAGCTTCGTTACGCCTCAACGCGTCATGGTGCCACCATCAGGGATGATGGCAACCGCTCTCTCCAAAGTCAGGCCATGGATGGCCGAGGTGGAGCCATTGGGGCGAAACAACTTCGTTACGCCTCAACGCGGCCTGGTGCCGCCATCAGGGATGATGGCAACCGCTCTCTCCAAAGTCAGGCCATGGATGGCCGAGGTGGAGTCGCATGCCGCGAATAGCCGCATGTTGCATCTTCGCAACATCGTGCCGCGTTCATGGATGAACGCAAAAACAGTGGAGTCGGCCTGTAAGCCGGGTCCTGTGCGCCTTGCGGCGTGACAGTCATTCCTCTCGGCCCACCGTCGCCGATGGGCTCAAGCAACCAACCCGGGAACGGCGCGGGCCACGCCATCGTTCCCCTATTTGGTCTTGCTTCGGGTGGGGTTTGCCGTGCCGGTCTGTTGCCAGACTCGCGGTGGGCTCTTGCCCCACCGTTTCACCCTTGCCTGATCCCCT
>DATEKI010000080.1:0-9895 GCA_035277545.1 Rhodanobacteraceae bacterium
GCCCGCGCAGAACGCGTCGGGCAACTGGATCAAGATCGTGCAGCGCCTGCCGGTGCGCATCTCGATCGACCCGAAGGATCTCGACAAATATCCGCTGCGCATCGGCCTGTCGATGGATGTCGACGTGAACCTGCACAACCAATCCGGGCCGACGTTGTCGCAACAGCCCGTGCAGCATCCGGTGTTCAGCACCGACGTGTACGCGCGCGACAAGGCCGAAGCCGACCGGTTGATCCAGAAGATCGTCCACGAGAACAGCGGTCCGGTCGCGAGTGCACCGCGCACCGCCGCGGCGGGACATTGAACGCGATCGTCCTGACTGGGGTTCCATCCGGGTCTTTCGCAAGTTCCCCGATGTTCGCGACCCGGCGTCCGCCGTGACCATCACTGGACTGACTTTCATCAACAGCTGCTTCGCTTGCGTCACAACGGGATTCCATGGCCTCGAACGCCGCCAGCGCGACCCAGTCTTTCGGTGAATTCCGTCCCGCCAGCCTGCCGCTGGCGACGATCGGGTTGTCGCTCGGCACCTTCATGCAGGTGCTGGACCTCACGATCGCCAACGTCTCGTTGCCGACCATCGCCGGCAACCTGGGCGCGAGCCAGAACCAGTCGGTCTGGGTGATCACGTCGTTCACGGTCGCCAATGCGATCGCGTTGCCGCTCACCGGATTCCTGTCGCGCCGCTTCGGCGAGGTGAGAACGTTCGTGTGGGCGACGGCACTGTTCTCGCTCGCCTCGTTGTGCTGTGGACTGGCCACCAGCCTCACGATGCTGGTGATGTTCCGTGCGATCCAGGGTGCGGTCGCAGGGCCGATGTATCCGCTGACGCAGAGCCTGCTGGTTTCGATTTATCCGCACGAAAAGCGCGGGATGGCGCTGGCGATCCTGGCGATGGTGACGGTGGTGGCGCCGATCGCGGGCCCCGTGCTCGGCGGTTACATCACGGACAACTATTCGTGGGAATGGATCTTCTTCATCAACGTGCCGATCGGGCTGGCCGTCAGCGCACTCATTGCGGCGCAGCTTGGCGGTCGTCCCGAACAGACCGAGCGCCCGCGCATCGATTACGTCGGCCTCGTCACGCTGATCCTGGGCGTCGGCGCGCTGCAGGTGCTGCTCGACAAGGGCAACGACCTCGACTGGTTCCATTCCGGCTTCATCATCGTGCTGGCGATCGTCGCCGCGATCTCACTCGGCGTCTTCCTGGTCTGGGAATTGACCGACCGTGAACCGATCGTCAACCTGCGGTTGTTCCGGCACCGAAATTTCGCCGCGGGCACGCTGACGATGGTGCTGGCGTACGCGGTGTTTTTCGCGATCGGGCTGCTGGTGCCGCTGTGGCTGCAGGAAACATTGGGTTACACGCCGATCTGGTCGGGCCTCGCGACGGCGCCCATCGGCATCGCGCCGGTGCTGTTGACGTTTTTCGTCGGCAAGTACGGTACGAGGTTCGACCTGCGCTGGCTGGCGTCATTCGCGTTCGTGGTGATGGGCGTGACCTGCTTCCTGCGGGCCGACTTCAACACCGGCGTGGATTTCTACCACGTGGCGGAGGCGCAATTCCTGCAGGGCATCGGCGTCGCGTTCTTCTTCATGCCGATCCTGACGATCGCGCTGTCGGATCTGTCCGGGAGGGAAGTGGCCTCTGGTTCCGGCCTGATGACCTTCGTGCGTTCGCTGGGCGGCAGCTTTTCGGCGTCGATCACCACGTATTTCTGGGAACGCGGCGGCGTCACCAACCATGCGAACCTGGTCGCGCACATCACGGCTTTCGACCCGCAGGTGCGCCAGTCCGCTGAAACTACCGGCGGCGGCCTGCGACATTACCTCGCGATGATCAATGGCGAGATCGGCCGCCAGGCGGTCCAGATTTCGTTCAACAATTTGTTCTATATCTTCGGCTGGATCATCATCGGCCTGATCGCCGTGATCTGGCTGGCCAGGCCGCCGTTCATCAAATCAGGCGGCGCTGCGGCTGCCGGCGGCGGGCATTAGTTTGCAATCATCCGTGATCACGGCTTCGTTGAATTCCTTCGCGAGTTCCTCGTTGCCCGCCTACCGGATTCCGCCTTCGCCATCCATGGCCTGACTTCGACCAACAGTTGCTTCGACCGAGTACAGCCGTTCCGGAAAATTCATGGCTTCCAACGCTTCCACCGCATCCCAATCCTTCGGCGAATTCCGGCCCGCCAGCCTGTCGCTGGCGACCATCGGCCTGTCCCTCGGCACCTTCATGCAGGTGCTGGACATGACCATCGCCAACGTGTCATTGCCGACCATCGCCGGCAACCTGGGCGCGAGCCAGGACCAGTCCACCTGGGTGATCACTTCGTTCACGGTGGCGCAGGCGATCACGTTGCCGATGACGGGCTTCCTGTCGCGCCGCTTCGGTGAGGTGAAGGTATTCGTGTGGGCGGTGCTGCTGTTCTCGTTGTTTTCGCTGTTGTGCGGATTCGCCACCAGTCTGTCGATGCTGGTGCTGTTCCGCGCGATGCAGGGGGCAGTGTGCGGGCCGATGTACCCGATCACGCAAAGCCTGATGGTGTCGATCTATCCGCGCGAAAAACGCGGCATGGCGCTGGCGATCATCGCGATGATCACGGTGGTGGCGCCGATCGTCGGGCCGGTGGCGGGCGGCTGGATCACCGACTCGTATTCATGGCGATGGATTTTCTTCATCAACGTGCCGATCGGCATCGTCGCGTGCGGCCTCGTCGCGGCGCAGATGGGCAAGCGCGTCGAGCAGTTGCGTCGCGCACGCATCGACTGGGTGGGCGTGGTCACGCTGATCCTCGGCGTCGGTTCATTGCAGATCCTGCTGGACAAGGGCAACGATCTCGACTGGTTCCATTCCACCACCATCATCGTTCTGGCCATCATCGCGACGATCTCCCTTTCGGTGTGGGTGATCTGGGAGCTGACCGACGACGAGCCGCTGGTGGACTTGCGCCTGTTCCGGCACCGCAATTTCGCGGCGGGCACGCTGGCGCTGATCCTCGCGTTCGCGCTGTTCTTCTCGATCTCGCTGCTGCTGCCGCTGTGGTTGCAGAACGTGCTGGGTTATACCGCGCTGTGGTCGGGTCTCGCGGCGGCGCCGATCGGCGTGATCCCGATCCTGCTGACGTTCTGGGTCGGGAAATACGCACACAAGTTCGACTTGCGCTGGCTGACCGCGTTCTCGTTCGCGGTGATGGGCTTCGTCTGTTTCCGTTTCGCCAGTTTCAACACGGAGGTCGACTTCTGGTCCGTGGCGCTGACGGAATTGATACTGGGCCTCGGCATTGCGCTGTTCTTCATGCCGATCCTGACGATCCTGTTGTCGGATCTCCAGGGCCATGAAATCGCGGAAGGATCGGGTTCCGCCACCTTCCTGCGTACCGTCGGTGCGAGCTTTGCCGTATCCATCGTGACCTACCTGTGGTTGCGCGGTGGCGTGGTCAGCCACGCGAATCTCGCCGAGCACATCAACCCGTTCAATCCACAGCTGCACGACCACATGGCCGCGGCGGGCGGATCGCTGCAGCGCTACGCAGCCGGCATCAACGGGGTCATCACCCAGCAGAGCATGCAGATTTCCTTCAATCACATCTTCGAAGGACTCGGGATCGGATTCTTCCTGCTGATCGCGGTGGTATGGCTGGCCAGGCCGCCGTTCATCGCGCGCGGTGGCGGCGCGGCGGCGGGGGGCCATTGATGCATGGCTACCCTTGCCGCGCGAATCCGCAGGTCCGCTGAACGTCGTTCAACACATGACCATGTTGGGTATGCAACGGCGAACGACGGACACGCCGTCCCTGGTGTGTCCGCCATTCATCGGTCCATCTCGCCCGTGGGGCACGCCCTTGCCTGCGGCGGGGCGAGCGGGCGTGGTTGCCTAGCCTTTCCGTGAGTGCAGGCCCGAAACGTCGACCTGCGTGACGCCTTTCACGTGCATCGCCGCTTGTTTTGCCTTGGCGATATCCTGGTGGGTGAACACGGTGCCGCTGAGCGTCGCGGTGCCGTCGTTGAAGCTGACGGTGACGCCGGTGGCGGTGATCCCGTGCCGCGTCAATGCACGCTTGATCTTGTGTTGGATGGCGGTGTTCGACGCACCGCCGTTCTCGCTTGCTTGTCCGCTGCTCGTGGTACTCGTCGCAGACGCGGGCGGCATCTGCTGTTGCGGAGGCATCTGCTGCTGAGGCGGCATCTGTTGCTGCGGCATCTGCTGGTCGGGCGGGGCTTGTTGCTCGGGCGGCGTCTGGGGTTGTGGCGGCACTTGGGGTGCTGCCTGCGCGAACGCCGTGATGCCGAACGAAGCGACAAGAATGGATGCGATGGTGGCGGTCAGACGGTTTTTCATGATGCGGTTCCTCGCCGGAAGTTGTCGTGGTGGTGCACCGTCGCCCACGTGCCGAGCATTTCCCTGTCCCGTTTCCAGCTGGCGGCGTGCGGACGGCGGTGCCGGACGCCCCTGTCGGTTTCCATGGTGATCGGTCCCGATGAATGTGCATCGAATCAGGACGCTGCAAAATGAACGAGCCGCGAACCGGCTATCCCGGCGACGAGTCCGGACGGGATGTAAGCCGATTCATCGAAGTACGGGTGGAGCTATCCGCTTGCGCTGATCCGGGCCTTGCAGTGGGCGAATCCACGCGTCGCGAATGCGCGCGCGCGCCGTCATCCGGATGAATCCCTGGTCGTGCCCTTGTTGCGCAAGCGCTCGACCAGCGCATGCAAGGTGGCTTGTGCTTCGGGCGCAAACCAGCCGTCGAGGAATTCTTCGACAGGCAGCGAAGCGGGGTCATCGAACAGCCGTGCGAGACCGGCGCGCGCCATTGCGCGGGTTGCCAGCATCGCCTGGCGCGGCAGTTGCAGCAGCGGTTCCAGCCAGGCGAGCGTGCGCGTGACGACGTGATCGATGTCGGTCAATTCGTCCACCATGCCCGCCGCGAGCGCATCGTCGGCGTCCAGCATCGCGCCCTGGATGAGCAGGCGCTCGGCGCGATACGGTCCGACCAGCCGGCGCAGTGCGGCCTGGATGCAATCCGGCACGGTCAGGCCGACCTGCACTTCGTTGAGGCCGATCCTGAATTCGCCGCGCGCCATCACACGGTAATCGCAGAAGATCGCGAGTACCGCGCCGCCCGCCGGACTGTGGCCGGTCACCGCCGCGGCGACGGGGACCGGTGAACGTGCGAGCGCTGCGCACAGGCCGAAGAAGTCGCGCCAGAAGGCACGCATCGCTTCGCGGTCGAGTTGCAGCAAGGCGGGGATGTCGAGGCCCGCCGAGAACAATCCCGGCGATCCCGACAGGAGCAATGCCGTGGCACCGGTTGTCGGTGCGCGTTCCACCGCCTGCTTCAGCGTCGCGACCAGCGCGGGGTTGAGTGCGTTGACCGGCGGGCGCGCGAGCCGGAACTCGCGGATGCCGTGGTCGTGTTCGATGATGTCGAGCATGAGTTCGCTCACAGGTCTTTTGCTGTCCAGTGGTACTGGATCGAGTAGGTGAGCGTGGCGTCGCCGTGTGCCGGCACCGGCACCTCGAACTCCAGCAATTGCGGCGTCTGTTTCACCTTCTTCATGTTGGATTGCGTCACGATCCATTCGCGCCAGCGGTTCGGATGTTCGCGTACCGTCACCGTGCGAGCCGCATCGCCGCCGTTCGTGAGCGTCACCTTGTAGGCCTCGGTCATCGTGTGCGCATTGATGTCGACGTGGAATTCGGTGCGTTCGCGGCTGGCACGCAGGTCGAAACTTTCGCCCAGTTGCACCGAAACGCGCTGGCCCCTCGGGGTGTCCGCGACGCTGCCTTCACCAAGGAGCGTGGGCGCGCCATCGCGGTCCACGGTCCACGCGCGCAGCGTGCCGGCCGGCAGGGCATCGGGGGCGGTGAACGCGAGCGTGCTCGCGATCGGACGATCCCGGTAGTCCTGCGCGCCGTAATCGTTGGTGTTCGGTTTGGGGGGGAAATACCCGTTGCCATCCTCGACGACGTACTCGCGGGCGCAGGACAGTGGCTGCGCCGGGTACAGCGGCGTCAGCGTGACCGTGCCGTTCGGCAAGTTCACTGCGCCTGCGAGCGTGAAGCTGCGGTAGTCGCCGAGCGGGGCTTGTACCGGCATCGCGGCTTCGGCGGCCATCGGCGCGGGCGCCTTGGCCATGCTGTACATGCGCATGCTGCGGTTGCCGAGATTGGGCTGGCCCGCGATGAGCTGGATGTTTGCACCGTCGTAGTCGCGTCCGCTGCGGTTGGCGATGCTGGCCTCCGGCTTGAATTGCATGCGGCACGTGCCGCTGCCTTCCAGCGTCGCGGTGTAGGCGGCGCGCCAGCCGAGTCCCGACGTGGTGTAGGTCAACAACGCGTCGCGGTTGCCGCCGGATTTCGCGTCGACATCCAGCAACACGCTGCTGCCGCCGGACACCGACCCGGCGGGCAGGCTGACGGATGCGTACTGGTGGACGAAGTGGACCTTGCCATCGGGCCCGCGGATGAGCAACCCGGCGTCGGATGCGCCCAGCAATTCACCGCTGAATTGCGGCCCGAGAGCGGTATCTCCGCGTGAGTCCGTCGACACGCTCACTTCGGATCCGATCGCTCCATCCAGCGCGCCGTTCGCGCTGGCGTTGGCCAGCACCACGCGCTGGCCGAGTACGCCCACCGTGGAACCCGGCCCGAAGCTGACGGCCACGGCTTCCGGATCGATCGTCGCGGGCAGTCCGCCGATGCGGATTTCGTGATTGCCCGCCGCGACGCTCAGCGCACGTTGTTCGTGTACCAATGCATGGCCTGCGTCCAGCGTGCCCTGGCTGCCGCCCGAAAACAGCGCGTCGTTGTCGGCGGAATAAATCGTCAGGCGGGTATTGCCGGCGGCGAATGCAGCGGGTGCCGTGAGCAGTGCGGCAATGGCCGCGCAGAGCAATCGGCGTGGCATGGGCGTCTCCCTGTGGTCGGTGCGTGCGCCGATGATAAACGCGATGCCTGAACGAGTCGTCGGCTGCGCAGGATCAAAGGCCCTGTGCATCCCGAAGGAGCGCCGCGACTTCATCACGATCGCGGGCGCGCAGCAGTTTCGGCGCCAGCGCACGCAGCGCCTTGCGGTCGCAGCGCGACAAGGCATCGCGCTGGGCGAGGATGCTGTCGGGCAGCATGCTGAAGTCCTCGAGGCCGAGCGCGACCAGTACGCACGCGAAGGCGGGGTCGCCTGCGATTTCGCCGCACAGGCAAACGGATTTGCGTGCCATGCGCGCGCGGCCGATCACGTGCGCCAGCATGCGCAGCACGGCCGGATGGGCGGGCTGGTACAGCTTGCCAAGCTGGTCATTGTTGCGGTCCGCCGCGAGCACGTACTGGGTGAGGTCGTTGCTGCCGATGGCGAGGAAATCCGCGACCTGAAGCAACGCGCGCACGTTGAGGGCGGCGGCCGGCACCTCGACCATCGCGCCGAGCTCGAACTGGTCCGGGATCTCGTGGCCGGCGGTGCGCAGGTCGCGCGCGCATTCCTGAAGCAGGTGCCGCACTTCGGCGAGTTCGGCGGCCTCGGTGACCATCGGCACGAGGATTCGCAGCGGTCCGTAGCAACTGGCGCGCAGGACTGCGCGCAGCTGGGTCAGGAACACGTCCGGTTGGCGCAACGACAGGCGCACGCCGCGCACGCCCAGCGCGGGATTCGGCTCCGCGGCCATCACCAGGCCGGCCGCATCGGCCTTGTCGGCGCCGAGGTCCAGGGTGCGGATCGTGACCGGCAGTCCGCCCGCGCCCAGTACCGCGTCGCGATAGACGTGGAACTGTTCGTCTTCGCTGGGCAGGCCGTCGTGCGCGAGGAACAGGAATTCGGTACGGTACAGGCCGATGCCGGCGACGCCCAGGCTGCGCGCGCGTTCGATGTCTTCGGGGCGTTCGGCGTTGGCGTACAGGCGCAGCTTGTGGCCATCGCGGGTACGCGTTTCGGCGCCCGCGAGTTGCGCGAGGCGCTGGCCTTCGCGCAAGGCTTCGCGTTGCCAATTGCGGTATTGGGCGAGATCCTGCGCGGCCGGATGCACGATGACTTCGCCGCGCACGCCGTCGACCAGCACCAGGTCGCCGTCGCGCAGGTCTTCCAGCACGCCGTCGGTGTTGACCAGCATCGGCAGGTGCAGGCTGCGCGCGAGGATCGCGCTGTGCGAATACTGGCTGCCGGAGCCCGCGACCACCGCGAGGATGCCGTGGCTGGCCATGTGCGCGAGTTCGCCGGGCGCGATGCTTTCGGTGACCAGGATTTCGCCCACGCGTGTCGCCAATTTCTTTTCCTCGCTGCTCGATTGGCGCGCCAACGCGCCCTGCACGCGTGCGATGACGTGGTCGACGTCTTCGCCGCGGCTGCGCAGGTAGGGGTCGTCCATGTTGTCGAACACCGCGACCAGGCGGTCGCGCTGGGCCTTGAGCGCGGCGGCGGCGCGGTAGTGGCCCTTGCGGATCATCGCGCGCAGGCCTTCGATCAGCTCCGGGTCGTCCAGCAACTGCGCGTGCGCGTCGATGAATTCGCCGACCTCGCGCGCCAACGCGCCGTGCAATTTGCGGCGCAGCTCGGCCATGTCCTCGCGGGCCACGGCGAAGGCGCGTTCGAGGCGCGCCACTTCGCTTTCGATTTCCGCATCCGGCAGTGGCGTATTGTCGATGCTGAAACGCG
Organism: Rhodanobacteraceae bacterium; assembly: GCA_035277545.1. Classification (GTDB taxonomy): domain Bacteria; phylum Pseudomonadota; class Gammaproteobacteria; order Xanthomonadales; family Rhodanobacteraceae; genus 66-474. The sequence goes on from DATEKI010000080.1 coordinate 8,649, forward strand.
CGGGCTGTTCGAGGCGCACCCGCCCCAGCGCCATGCCGGGCGCGGCTGCGTAACCGGGGAAGGCGCGCCTCATGCGCCCTCGTCGAACTTGCGGTCGAACAGCGCGGCGACCGCGTCCAGCGCCCGCGCTTCGTCGGGTCCTTCCGCGCGCAGCAACAGTGGCGTGCCGATGCCGGCCGCCAGCATCATCACGCCCATGATGCTTTTCGCGTTCACGGCGCGCCCGCCGCTGACCAGCCAGACCGTGGCCTTGAACTCCTGGACCAGTTGCACCAGTTTCGCCGAAGCACGCGCATGCAGGCCGAGTTTGTTGCTGACCACGATTTCCTTTTCGACCATCGGGAGGTTCCGGGGGCGGCGTGCCATTACGTTACCAGAAGGGTTGTTCCTTCTTGGCATCCCCCGCCGCTTCGCGTTCGCTTCCGCTCCGTCCCCGCCTTCGGCAGGGGAGGTGAACGCGCTTGCGCCGCGAGTCCCGATTCCCGTCAAACCTTGTCGATGCAAATCCCGCCGCGCCCACCGCTGGCCGCGACTTCGGCCAGCTCATCCAGCGGCTTGTCGGAGTAGTTGAGCACGCGCAGCAGCATCGGCAGGTTCAGCCCCGATACGCAACGTGCACGCACCCCCAGGCTGGCGAGCTTGTTCGCGATGTTGCATGGAGTGGAGCCGTAGAGGTCGGACAGCACCAGCACGCCGCCACCGCGGTCGAGTGCGCGCGCGGCGCGTGCCGCGGCCGGCAGCATGGTGGAAGGATCGTCATTGGCGCCCACTTCCAGCGAGTCGAGCTGGCACGGCAGACGCGGCATCACGTGCTTGGCGGCCGTGATCAGCGCGTTGCCGATTTCTTCGTGGGTCAGCAACAGGATGCCCGCCGCCGGGGCGGGGCTGGTGTGTTGGAGGGCGGTGGCCGTGGTCATGGCGATGTTGGCGAAGGGATAGCCGCGGGCCTGCAAGATTCGGTCCAGAAGGCGGCGCTATTCCAGTTCGCGATGGAAAGTGAGTACCTGGTCACGGCTTGCGCGGTAGTGTTCGGCGAGGCGCTCGGCAAGGTACACCGAGCGGTGCCTGCCGCCGGTGCAACCGATCGCGACGGTCAGGTAACCCTTGTCCTCGCTCTCGAACCGCGGCAGCCATGCGTCGAGGAAACGCTGGATGTCAGCCAGATATTGTACTACGAGACCCTGTCCGTCGAGGAACTCGCGGACGGGCGCGTCCTTGCCCGAGAACGGGCGCAGGCGCGGGTCCCA
>DATEKI010000081.1:0-3705 GCA_035277545.1 Rhodanobacteraceae bacterium
CCGGAGCAGGAACCACACCTGCTTTTGTCCGATGCATGTCGGACGCTGCCCGCGCCGGACGTAGCGCGGCGGCAACCGGTAGCGCAGCCAGCCATGGGTCGAGCCCAGGATTTCGACCTGATCCGCGCGCAGGCCGGTTTCCTCCTCCAGCTCGCGATACATGGCTTCATCGGGGGTTTCGTCGGTGTTCATGCCGCCCTGCGGGAACTGCCAGCCGTCGCGCTGCACCCGTCGCGCCCAGAAAACCTGGCCGCGCGGGTTCAGCAGCACGATGCCCACATTCAGGCGGTAGCCGTCCACGTCGATCATGGGCCGGATTCAAACACAGCCCGCGAACCTTCGGCAAGTCCGCGGCGATCGCGTCCGCGTGAACGACGGCGCGTTTTCGCGGTCGTAATCGAGCGTCCGGGTTGCGCCTGCCGCGATGGCTGGGTATAAGCGACCGACTCGACATTCGCATCCGCATGGCTTCGACGATCTTCCACCACTGGCTGGACCAGTTCCACGCGCTCCCGAAAAAGCGCCAGCGCCTGGTGGCCGGCGTGGCCGGTGTGTTCGCCTTCGCGGTGGTCTTTGCGCTGGGCGCGCTGTTCGGGCGCGGGGTCGGTTTTCCGAATGGACTCGAAGCCCGTTCGCATCGGCTGGCCGCGCGCAATGCCGAACTGGAAAGCCAGAACCAGAGCCTCGTCCAGCAGCAGCAGACGGCAAGCACGACCGTGGCCGCGTTGAAGCAGGCCATGGCCAGCCGCGACGTGGAAATGCAGACGTTGAAGCAGGAGCAGGCGTTCTACGCCAGGTTGATCGGCATCGACGGCAGCCGTTCCGGGCTCGGCGTGCACAGCATCGCGCTGGCGCCGGTGAAGAACACCAACGCGTGGAACTTCACCGTCACCCTCGTCAACACCGCGGAGAACGCGGACTCGGCGCGCGGCAAGCTGACGGTTGCGGTGGAAGGCGTGCAGAATGGCAGGCTGACCACGCTGGACTGGGCGCACCTTGCCGGTTCGGGGGGCAAGGACGGCGTCCCGTTCGCATTCAAGTTCTTCCAGCAGGTGCAGGGCTCGCTTGCACTGCCAAAGGGCTTTGTCCCGAACCGCATCGCGGTCACGCTGCAACCCGATGGCGGTTCCAGCGTCACCCGCAAGCTCGACTGGAACGAGGCGCAGGCGGGCCAGCACGGCATCTCCATCAATACGCCTTGATCGTCCGCGGGCGCGCCTCCATCATGGCATCGAGGTGTATGCCATGAATGACGTTTCCATCGCCGCGGATCCCGGGCTCCGGATTTCCGACGCCGCCCTCGGCCGCGTGCGCGAGCTGATCGCGGAGGAGGGCAATCCGGCGCTCAAGCTGCGGGTGTTCATCGAGGGCGGCGGCTGCTCGGGCTTCCAGTATGGTTTCAGTTTCGAAGAGGCGCGCGCAGACGACGACTTCGTGCTCGACCGCGAGGGCGTGGAATTGCTGGTCGATCCCTTGAGCATGCAATACCTCGAAGGCGCGGAAGTCGATTACGTGGAAGAACTGTCGGGCGCGCAGTTCGTGATCCACAATCCGAACGCCAAGACGACATGCGGGTGTGGCAGTTCCTTCACGGCATGAAGCGGGCTTTCCGGCGGCTTGCTGAGAATATTTCGTGAGTTCAGCCGAACGCACGCGTTTCAACACCTTCGCCAATTCACCGCTCGACCGCTGCGGAGAACGCCGCGCCGATGCGGCGTGGATGGCGGCGCAAAACGCCGCGACGAACGCGCGCTGGCTGCCGTTCGACAGCGAGGGGCGCGCACCCGTGTGCGAGCATCGGCTGTGCTGGATCGATGCCGGAAAGCTGGGCGTCGATGCGCCGCCGGCCAATTTTCTTGGCTGCGTTGCAGGCGCGCCGCTTTACGCGCTGCGCGAACCGGTGGCGCCGAAGACAACATTCCCCGAAGCGCAGTGGCTGGATTTGCGGACCGCCGCATCCGAACTCGAGCGCGACGACGCAGCCGTGTTCGCCTACGCACGCGGGCTTGCCAACTGGCAAGCCGCCACGCGTCATTGCAGCGGGTGCGGCGTGGCGCTGACGCTCGTCGACGGCGGTCACCGCGCGGCATGCAGCGGCTGCGGTCGGCTGCATTTCCCGCGCACCGATGCCGCGATCATCGTGATCGTCGAGCACGGTGATGCGTGCCTGCTCGGGCGGCAGGCCGCGTGGCGCCCGCGCCAGTACTCGACCCTGGCGGGATTCGTGGAACCGGGCGAATCGTTGGCCGATGCGGTGCGGCGCGAAGTGCGCGAGGAGACCGGCGTCGAGGTACTCGATTGCGATTTCCATTCCTCGCAGCCGTGGCCGTTCCCCGCATCGCTGATGCTCGGGTTCACGGCGACCGCCGCCGGGCGCACCATCAACATGGCCGATGGCGAACTCGAAGATGCGCGCTGGTTCACCGCGCAGGAAATCGTCGATGGGCTGCGCGATGGGAGCTTGCGCGTCTCCACGCCGCTGTCGATTTCGTACCGCTTGATCGAGCACTGGTTGCGCTCGCGCGCGGGCATCGAATTGTCCACGTTGCCGCGCGCGATTTGAGCCGTACGACTACAATTCGCCCGAAGCTCGTTGACGTTTCTGGGGTTGAATGGCCATCGAACTTGTTGCCGCGCTGATCGTGTTGCTGGTGCTGATCGTCTGGCCCGGCAACGTTGCGAACCTGCGCCAATTCGGCTGGTACCGCCGCTGGCTCGATGCGCTTGATTTTGCCGAGGGCGGCGGCAGGGTTGCGCTGGCACTGATACTGCCGGTGGTGGCGTGCGCGGTCATCGCGCATTTCCTGCAGGGTTGGGTGCTTGCGCTTGCCGCGCTGGCGTTCTCGGTGCTGATCCTGTTTTACAGCTTCGGCCCGCGCGAACTCGAAAGCGATCTCGAGGCGGTGCTGCATGACGATGATCCGGCCACGCGCCTCGCCACCGCGCAGAACCTGCGCAGCACCCCGGACGGCGCGCCGCGCGCGTTCACGGCACCGGAGCTGGTCGAAGGCGCGGTGATGGCGTCGTTGCGGCGGCGCTTCGGCGTGTTGTTCTGGTTCTTCCTGCTCGGACCGGCGGGCGCCCTGGGTTACCGGCTGGCCTGGGTCACGACGGAAACCGGTGATCCGCGCACGCGCCACGCGGCGCGGCGATTCGCCTGCGCGCTCGACTGGATTCCCGCGCACCTGATGGTCCTGGCGATGGCGCTGGTCTCGAATTTCGATGCCGTGGCCGGCGCGTGGCGCGCATGGCACGGCCAAACCGGGCATTCGATGGAGAACCTGGATCCCGATTTTCTCGCGGCGGTCGCGCGTTCGGGCGTGGACGCCGACATCGAGGCCGGCGATGGTGCAACCACCGACACGCACGATCCGCTCATCGAGCTGGCCGACGCGCGTCGACTGATGCTGCGGGTGCTGATCGTCTGGCTGGCGGTGGTGGCGCTGATCGTGCTGGCGGGTTGGATCGCCTGACTCGTCAGGGCGCGATCAGGCGTTCCATCTCGGCCTTCAGGATCGCACCGTGTTCGCGCAGCCAGTCGCGCTGCGTCTGGTAACCCGGCATCAGGTCGCCGACGCGTGTCCAGAAGCGCGGTGCATGGCTGCGCACCTTCAGGTGGCACATCTCGTGCACCAGCACGTAGCGCAGCGCCGCGGGCGGCGCCAGCGCGAGCGCGAGGTCGAGCGTGATGCGGTCGCGCGCATC
>DATEKI010000082.1:0-6158 GCA_035277545.1 Rhodanobacteraceae bacterium
TTTGCAGCTCATCCATCCCTCGTCGCCACCACCGGCGGCACGTTGGCGGCGCGCAGCGCCGGACCCAGCACCGCGAGCTGTCCCAGCAGCCACAGCGCAATCGCGCTGACCGGCAGGTAGTACCAGGGCATGCGGTCCAACTGGTAATGCCGCATCAGGTACAGATTGATCCCGAACGCCAGCACCATCCCGGCCGCGACGCCGGCACTGCTCAGCAGGAAGTTCTCGGTCTGGAAGTACTGCATGATGTGCGCCCGCGTCGCGCCGACCGCGCGGCGGATGCCGATCTGCCGGCGCCGCTGCCCGACCCAGAAGCTGGTGAGGCCGACGATCCCGAACGCGGTCACCGCCAGCATCACCACGCACACCAGCACCAGCATCCAGATCATGCTGCGGGTGGTGGCGAAGAACTTGTCGCGGATGTCCGTGAACGAGATGCCCCTGACCACCGCGTTGGGCGCGAGCGCCGCGAGCTTCTGCTTCGCCGCGTCGATGACGCGTGCGCGATCCTGCGGCGCCGTCCGCACGACGTAGTCGTTGAGGAAGCCGCCCGGTCCGGGGCTGATCGGCAGGAACATCGACCAGTGGAATGCCGAGAGCCCTTCGCCGTTCTGGTTCGGCCGCAACACGTTGGCGACGATGCCCACGACGGTGAAGTGGTACTCCTTTCCGATCCACAGTTGCTTGCCGAGCGCGTCCTGCCCCGGCCACAGCCTCTCGGCAAGGCTTTGCGTCACCAGCGTGGCGTGCGCGGTCGGAACATAACTGTCGCCCAGCTTGCTGTCGGCGAATTCCTCGCTGGTGAAAAAGCGCCCGCGCAACAACCGCAGGCCCAGTGCCTGTTCGCCACCGGCCGTGAAGAGATACGTCGCCACGTTCGGGCTGTCCTTGCTCATCACCTCTTGCGGCTGCGTCCCGACGTTGCTGTTCCAGCCATTGTTGGTCAACGGCAGCGTATTGATGACCGCGGCAGCGGTGACGCCGGGAAGCTGCCGGAGCGCCGCCAGGTTGCGCGGAACGTCATCGGTGGCAAGCTTCGGATCGGTGCCCACCACGCGGATGTCCGCAACGCCCTGTTCGTCCATCCCGTTCGGCAGGTTTATTTCGCCGATCCGCTGGCCGATCATGAACACGGCATTGCACAGCACCGCGCAGGCCAGCGCGATTTCCAGCACGATCAGGGCGGCCGGGATCTTGTGCTTGCGCAAACTGGCGAGGATGGGTTGGATGTCCATGAGCGTCGTTCTCCAACGATGATTCGTAGGGCGGGTCTCGACCCGCCATTGCTTTGTACGTGTGCCGTCGGCGGGTCGAGACCCGCCCTACACCGATTTCAATTGCGGCGCCGGCGCCACCACGCAGGCGCGCCACGCGGGCAACAGGCCCGCGATCAGGCTGGCGACCAGCGCGATGACGAACGTCGCGATGAACATCGACACATCCAGGTGCGCGAGCTTCGCGTACTGCGCCGGCTGATGGCGGATCGCCCACAGGCCCAGTTCCGCGAATACCAGTCCGAGCACGCCGCCGGCGATGCCGACCATGCCCGACTCCACCATGAATTGCGCGAACACCGCGCCGCGCGTCGCACCCAGCGCGCGCCGCACGCCGATTTCGCGCGAGCGGCGCAGGCATTTCGCCAGCAGCAAGCCCACCGTGTTGACGATGCAGATCAACAGGAATCCGAACGCGAGGTTGGTCTGCAGGCGCGCGTCGTCGGGCACGACCTGTTCCAGCGACAGGAATTTCATCAAGTCGGCGAACACGACTTCGGGGCGCTGGAAACGCCCAAGGCTGATCTGCTGCTGCACGTAATTCGAAAGGAAGGTCTTGTAGGCGGCCGCGTCGGATGCGTTCGCGAGCTCCACCCACACGCTGACGAACACGCACGGGGAGGTTTCCAGGTGCTGGATGTCAGCGGTCTGCCAGCAGCTCACGTTCTGCGGGTCCATGCCGTCGGTGCGCGCCGATTTCAGCGGCAGGAACACCCCATCGCCATTGCCGTAGCTGCGCCCACCCAAGTCGACGGCATAGAACCGCGGCTGCGGCGACCAATCCTTCAACACGCCGACCACGCGGTAGTCATGGTCATTGATGCGGATCACTTGCCCGACGCTGTCCTTCCCGCCGAACAGCTTGTCGTTGAGGAACCCCGCGATCACCGCGACCCGCGCGCGCTCGTCATCGTTCTGTGCGCTCCAGCCGCTGCCGTATTCGAACGGCGCGTCGAACATCGCGAAGAAATCCGCGGTGGTCATCACGGCATCGCTGAAGAAGGGGTGCTCGCCCGCGCGGACCGGAGTCACCTTGGCCTGCGTCAGCGCCATCGCCGCTTGGCGCTCCGCCCTGTGCGCCTGCAGCAGGTTCATCGCGTCGGTATAGGGCATCAGGTTGCCCCACGGCGGCTTGGTCTGGCCAGGCACATAGCCCTGCGCAGGCAGCGGATCGATTTCCGCGGTGAACAGCCGCGCACTCTTCTGCGGCAGCGGGTCGCCCGAAAGAAGTTTCAACACGGTAAGCGTGGTGATCGACGCACCGATGCCGAGGCCGAGCGCCAGCACCATCAGTGCGGTGAGCACGCGATGCCGCTTGAAGCTGCGCAGTGCGAGGTCGAGGTAGTAACCGAACATGGATCAGGCTCCAAAAGTTTTCTGCTCGTCATTCCGGGTTCTGCCACGATGATGCCGCGGCAGCCCCGGAATGATGCCGTTCTTTATTGTTTTGTCGATTGTCGATTCCCGGTCCATCACACGCTCCGCGTCGCCACCACCGGCGGCACGTTCGAAGCACGCAGTGCCGGCACCAGCACCGCGAGTTGTCCCAGGAGCCACAATGCGACCGCACCCGCCGGCAGGTACCACAGCGGCAGGCGCGGCATTTCGAACAGCTTCATCAAGCCCAGGTTGATGCCGACTGCCGCCAGCATCCCCAGCACGATCCCGAGCGTGACGATCAGGAAGTTCTCGGTCTGGAAATAACGCAGGATGTCCGCGCGCGTCGCGCCCAGCGCGCGGCGGATGCCGATCTGCTTGCGCCGCTGCGCGACCCAGAAACTCGCGAGTCCCACGATGCCGAACGCGGTGACGCCGAGCAGCGCAAGGATCACGCCCACCAGCAAACCGGTCATGGCCCGGTCCGTCTGGAAGGTGCGGTTGCGGAGGAAACCGAGCGTATGGCTCTGGTCGCGATCCAGCACCATGTCCGGCGCGATCTTCGAAATCGCCGCCCTGGCCTCGGTCATGACGCGCTCCAGTTCAGCCGGGCGCGCGCGGATCAGGTAGCTGCCGGCCAGCATCTTGCCGGGCGCGGCCGGGACGAACACCGACCAGTCGCGCTGCCCCGCGGGCCAGCCCGTCGGGTCCGGCCGCACCAGGTGATCGATCACGCCGACCACCGTGTAGGGCGATTTGGTCAGCCAGAAGGTCTTGCCGAGCGGGTTTTCGCCGGGCCACAGATGTTCGGCCAGGGCACGCGTGATCTGCACCGACGCCGTGTCGGGAACGAAGCCCGTGAACGGCTGGAAATCATCGGCGGCCGGCGCGCGGCCACTCGTCAGCTTCAATCCGAGCGCCTTGAACGAACCGGGACCGCCGACATAGAACTCGACCACGCCGCCCGATTCCTTGCCGGCCGCGTCTTTCGAAAACCCGGCGGTGCCGCGGCGCATTCCGAATGGAATCGAGTTCAGCAACGACACCGATTCAACGCCCGCGATGCCGCGCAACCCGGACACCACGCGCGCGTTCAGATCCGCGGCCTGGTCGGGCGCGTAGCCGTTCAACTGGATGGTGCCGAGCGCGGACTCGTCGACGCCGCTGACGACGTGCATCGCGGAAATGCGCGTGGCGATCATGAAACAGGCGTTGCACAGCACCGCGCAGGCCAGCGCGATCTCCAGGGCGATCAGCAGCGTCGCGAGCCGGTGTTTCTTGAGCGCGGCAAGGATGGGTTGGATTTGCATGGTGATGTCTCTGTCCCTACAACGCCTTCAATTGCAACGCGGGTGCAATCCGGCTCGCCCGCAACGCGGGCAGCGCGCCGGCGATCAGGCTGACCACGACCGCCAGCACGAACGTCACCACGAACATGGAAACATCCATGTGCACCAGGTCGGAATACGGCGTCTGCTGACGACGCACCAACCACAGCCCCAGCAGCGTCAACAACCACCCACCGATTCCGCCGACGAAACCGATCAGGCCCGCCTCGGTCAGGCACTGCGCGAACACGGCCCGGCGCGAAGCGCCCAGCGCGCGGCGCACGCCGATCTCTCCCGCACGGCGCAGGAATTTCGCGAGCAACAAGCCGACGGTGTTGAACAGGCAGATCGCGAGGAACGCGAATGCGAGCCAGGTTTGCAACTTCACGTCACGCGGCAACACATGGTTGTAGTCCAGCCAACCCATGAGATCCAGCATGCGCGTATCGGTCTTGGTGAAGCGCCCCAGCGCCTTCTGCTGTTGCGCGTAATGGGCGAGGAAATCGCGGTACGAAGCGACCTTCGACGCGTTGTCCAGTTGCACCCACAATCCGATCCACACGCACGGAGAATTTTCGAGGTAACCGGGTTTGGCCGGAAAACCCCAGCAGGTGAACTGCTGGAAGTTGCCGGCGTTGACTTCCAGCCCGGTCTGGAAGGGCACGAACACGTCTTCGGGCTTGCCGTAAAAGCCCGCAGTGTCGCCATTGGCGAAATTGCCCCCCACCACGTAATAAAACTCCGGCGACGGCCGCCACGGCTTCAGCACGCCGACGATGCGCACGTCGCTGTCTTTCAGGCGCAAGGTTCGGCCCACGCTGTCCTTGCCGCCGAACAGCTTGTCGTTGAGGTCGGAAGAAATGACGGCGACGCGGGCGCGATTCGCATCGTCGGACGGCGTCCACGCGCTCCCGTATTCGAACGGCACGTCGAACATCGGAAAGAAATCCGAGGTGGTGGACAACATCGTCAGCATCAGCGGCGGACGATTCACGCTCGGCGCGCGCACCTTGACGGGGCTGTCCACGATCAGCGCCTGGCGATCGGCGCGATGCGCGCTCCACAGGTCCATCGCCGAACGGTAGTCCATCATGTCCAGCGGATCCTTGTTGTGCCAGTCGCCCGGGGTGGCATCCACCTGCGGATAGAAAATGTGCGCACTCCTGCCCGGCAGCGGATCGCCGGACAAAAGATGCATCACGGTCAGCGTGGTCATGCTCGCGCCGATGCCGATGGCGATCGCCAGGATCATCAGCACCGTCAGCAGGCGATTGCGCTTGAGGCTGCGGATGGCGAGGTCGAGGTAGTACGCGAACATCCCACTCACTCCTTCATTCTTTTTTGTCATTCCGGAGCGGGCCGCAGGCCCGAATCCGGAATCGGTTTCCGCTTGGCAGTCGCGGCAACACCGATTCCGGGTCCCGCCACCGATGGAGCCAGTGGCGGCCCCGGAATGACAAGGAATCTGGTCTGCCTTGCTGCACAGACATCACACGCTCCGCGTCGCCTCCACCGGCGACACGCGCGAAGCCCGCCGCGCCGGCGCGAACACTGCGCCCTGGCCCAGCACCAGCAGCGCAATCACGCCGACCAGCACATACAGCAGCGACATCCGGTCCATCGCGAACTGCTTCATCATCCAGAGGTTCAGCCCCACCGCAAGGATCGCGCCCAGCACCACGCCGACACCCGCGATCAGCAGGTTTTCGGTCTGGAAGTAACGCAGGATGTCGTTGCGGGTGGCACCCAATGCGCGGCGGATGCCGATCTGCTTGCGCCGCTGCCCGACCCAGAAGCTGGTGAGGCCCACGATGCCGGCGGCCGTGACGCACAGCAGGATCAGGCAGATCACGCCCATCAGGATCGCCATGCCGCGATCGGCGCGATACGCATACGCGCGGATGTCGGCGAACGAATGGACCGAGGTTTCGTCGAAGTCGGCGCCAGTCTCGATCACGCGCATCGGGTTGGACGCAAACAGCGCCTTGGGTGCCTCCTGCATCGCGGCCTGGAGCCGGCCGGGCTTGGCGCGCACCGCGTAGCGCGCGAAGCCCGCATCCAGCCGCGTGGGAATCAGCACCGAATTCCAGAACCAGGCGTTCGCCCAGCTGTCGGGGCTGGGCACCTGCATCCGCTCGACGATGCCGATGATGGTGCTGGGCGTATCGCGATCGACGTA
>DATEKI010000083.1:0-10354 GCA_035277545.1 Rhodanobacteraceae bacterium
GCGCGTCGCGGAACGGATCGACTTCGGCATCGTGTGGGTGAATTGCTGGATGCTGCGCGACCTCCGCACGCCGTTCGGTGGCGTCAAGCATTCCGGCATGGGGCGCGAGGGTGGCGTGGACGCATTGCGGTTTTTTACCGAACCGAAGAACGTCTGCATTGCGCGGTAGGGCGGATCTCGACCTGCCGGAAGGCTGGAATAAAAGTTGGCGGGTCAAGACCCGCCCTACGCTTGGAAATGCAACAAGGGAAACGACATGCCATCACCGCAGGAACTGCTCGAAAACAACCGCCGCTGGTCGGAAGCGATACGCGCCCAGGACCCCGGCTTCTTCACCCGCCTGTCCAAGCAACAGACCCCGAAGTACCTCTGGATCGGCTGCTCTGACTCGCGCGTGCCGGCCAACCAGATCCTCGGCATCGATCCCGGCGAGGTATTCGTGCACCGGAACATCTCCAACCTCGTGCTGCACTCGGACATGAACTGCCTGTCGGTGATGCAGTTCGCGGTGGACGTTTTGAAGGTCGAGCACATCATGATCACCGGCCACTACGGCTGCGGCGGCGTCGGCGCGGCGCTGAAGGGCGACCGGCTGGGCCTCGTCGACAACTGGCTGCGCTACATCGGCGACACATTGGAGCGCCACCAGGCGCTGATCGCCGCAGAAGCACCGGCGCAGCGCCACGACCGCCTGTGCGAACTCAACGTGATCGAACAGGTCGCGAACGCATGCCACACCACCATCGTGCGGGATGCCTGGGATCGTGGGCAGGCGCTGGCCGTGCATGGGTGGTGCTATGGTTTGTCCGACGGCTGCATCCATGACCTCGGCATGGAAGTCGCCCGGTTCGACGCGCTCGAATCGGCTTATGGACATGCGCTGGCCGGGTTGACCACCTCCCCCGCATGAACGTTTCGATGCGCAGCGAAGCATCGGGGTTGTTGCCCGTGTAGTGTTCCGACATCCACGTACCGCCGCGTGAATCCATGAGACGCCTGCGAACGACCTGCTTCGTCATGTTCCTCCTGGCCGGACTTGCGCCCATCGCGGCCGCCCAGATCCCATCGGTGTGGCGCGAGCAACAGCTCGCGGCCATGAACAAGTCGGACGCGATCATGAAGCGCGCGCACGACCGCAAGGATCTGCTGGCGCAATACCAGGTGATGCGCCGCGCCTATGCATCCGATGGCAGGCCGGCATTCCGCGCGATTTTCGGACAATACCTGTCGTGGTACCAGAGCTTTCTCGGCGACTACAAGGACGCCGAGCTCGGCTTTTCCATCGAGCAGAAGGCGCTCGCCGACGACGCGCCCTCGCCGCTGGCGCAGCCCGGCTGGCATGCCGTTCCGGCGCTGGACTACATTCCGCAACTGGCGAAGAACTACCGGGTGGTGTTCCTCAACGAGGCCCACAACATCGCGCTGACCAGGACCCTCACGGTGCGCCTCCTGAAACCGCTGCGCGAGGAAGGCTTCAACGTGCTCGCCGTGGAAACGCTCTACCCCAACGACATCGATGCGCTGAACAAACGCGGCTATCCGATCGCCGCCAGCGGCTTCTACACCCGCGAACCGGTTTACGCGGAAATGGTGCGGACGGCCCTGAAGCTCGGCTACAGGGTGGTCGCCTATGAAGCCGACCCCAATCACACGGGCGACGCACGCGAGGCGCAACAGGCGGAAAACCTCCGGAAAATCCTGAAGGCCGATCCGAACGCCAGGATCGTGGTCAACGCAGGCTACGCCCACATCCAGAAGACCGGCAAGTTCCTCGGCGCGGAATCTATGGCCGAGCACTTCATGAAGGACTCCGGAATCACGCCGCTGTCGATCGAGCAGACGATCCTGATCCCACACCAGGACCGCCTGATGAATCATCCGGATTACGACCCGATCGTCGAGAGCCTGCATCCGACCCAACCGATGGTGTTCATCGACAAGAACGCCAGGCCGTGGTCGCTGCGGCCCGGCTACGACGCGAGCGTGATTTTTCCCCAGGAGCATTTTGCGTACGACCGCCCCACCTGGCTGGAATTGTGGGGCGCAAGGGTGCCCTTCACCGTCAGCGGCAACGTCTGCCAGCGGCACTGGCCGTGCATGGTCGCCGCGCGCTACGCGGACGAAGGCGACGACGCCATCCCGGCCGACCGGATGGTGCTCGATCCCGTGCCGCTGACGACCATCAACGACATCAAGATCACGCAGGGCGACTACAGCATTCCCATCGGCCAACTCTACCTGCGCCCCGATCATCGCTACCGGCTCACGATCAGCGATGAACGCGGGGCGCGGATCGGCAACCAGATCATCACCATCAAGACACCGGATCAATCGCTGACCGGCAATTCGCAACCAACGCCCGATGCGGCCCCCTGCAGGGTGGCCGTCGGCCGTTCCGCTTCCGGATCGACGGCCTGCAGGAATCCATGACCGACAGCACCTCCACCGATTCCGCTCCCGCCCCGGTCGGCACGTACCCGCACGCACGTCGCGTGGGCGACCTGCTGTTCCTGTCGGGCATCGGTCCGCGTACCCCGGGCAGCAACGCCATTCCCGGCAACGTGCTCGACGCGAACGGCAATCTGGCTGGCCACGACATCGCGGCACAGGTGCGCCAGGTCTTCGCGAACGTGCGCGCGGTGCTGGAAGCCTCCGGGACACGCTGGGAAGACCTGGTCGACGTGACCGTGTTCCTCACCGACATGGCGGGTGATTTCAAGGCTTACAACGCCGTCTGGGCGGAATACTTCCCCGATCCGGCCGCCGCGCCCTGCCGCACGACGCTCGGCATCACCGCGCTGCCGACGCCCATCGCGATCGAACTGAAGTGCGTCGCCCGCGTGCGCCGCTGACGTCAGGCCAGCGCGATTTCGAACGCCGCCAGCAACACGCCGATCACCATCACCGAGACGGCTGCGACGAACCAGCGTACGGTGGCGCGATACACCACGGGTTGCACGTCTTCCAGCCGCAGCGCGCGAAACAGCGCGACCAGCTGCAACAGGACGGACGCCGCCATCAGGCAAATCGGGAAAACCGAATACCAGCGCCAGCGGCCCGGTGCCTCGAATCCCCAGTAACGCAGGAATGCGAGCGAGAACGCCAGGAACACCGTGATCGCGGTGATGATGCCGGGACGGTAACCCCACGGCACGGTTTCGGCCGGTGCTTCGGTTTTGCGTGACGCGGACGTCGGTGGATTCGACGACGGGTGGGCGGGCTCGCTCATGTCCCCTGCTCCCGGAAAGGACGCCGGCAACAGGCTACCCCGATTCCCGCATCGATACACCCTGCAGCACATGGGCCTTGACCAGGCCGTGCGTTAGTGTACACTAACGGTTAGTGAAAACTAACCTTAAAATCCGGGTGCAGGCACTGGGCGACCCCACCCGCATGGCGATCTTCGAAAGCCTCGAACGCGGGCCGCTCGCGGTCGGTGAAATCGCGCGTGGCCTGCCCGTCACGCGCTCGGCCGTATCCCAGCACCTCAAGGTGCTGAAGGATGTCGGGCTGGTCACCAGCCGGCGCGCCGCCAATCGCCAGATCTACCGGATCGACGCCGACGGCGTGGCCAGCCTGCGCGATTACTTCGACCGGTTCTGGCAGGAGTCCCTGCGGTCGTTCAAGCAGGCCGCGGAAAAATCCTTCAAGGAGAAATCCCGATGAACGTCCTCGCCACCATCCCGTCCGTCCGCCACACGATCCTCGTGGAAGCGCCCCGCGAACACGCATTCGATGTCTTCACGCGCGGCATCGACGCCTGGTGGTTCCGCGACCATTCGATCGGCAGCGAACCGCTCAAGGAAGTGGTGATGGAACCGCGCGAAGGCGGCCGCGTATTCGAGCGCGGCATCCAGGGCGCGGAATGCGACTGGGGCCGGGTGCTGGTGTGGGAGCCGCCCACGCGGCTGGTGGTCGCGTGGCAAATCGGCGGCGATTGGCAATTCGATCCCGATCTCGCGCATGCAAGCGAATACGAGGTGCGTTTCATCGAAGAGGCGCCGGCGCGCACGCGCGTGGAATTCGAACACCGCCACTTCGAACGCCACGGCGAGGCGGGCCGGAACATCCGCGACGCCGTCGAGAAAGGCTGGCCCAAGCTGCTGGCCGCCTATGCCGCATCGGCAAAGACCGTCTGAGTCCCGCCGCGGAAAACGGCTCTGCCGTCACCTTTCGAAGGAGGACACCCATGCTTCGCAAAGCTGCTTCCGCCTTGCTTGCGTTGACGGGCCTGTTGATCGGCCTCGGCGCGTTCGGTCACAGCTTCATGGGCCGCAAGGCGCTCGACGCCGGCCTTGCATCGCTGCCGATCGACGCGCACACCGACGAGCTGATCCATCTCGTCTGGTATTTCTGCGGTGGCTGCATGCTGGTGTTCGGCGTGCTGGTGGTCTGGGCGACATGGAAGGCCATGCACAGTGAACGCGGCGCGCTGTTCGCGCCCGGAGCCATCGGCGCCTTCTATCTGGCGACGGGCATCCTGGCGCTTTCGACCATGCGCGAACCATTCTGGGGCGTGTTCGTGATCCTGGGCGGACTGGCGCTGGTGCTGTCGACCCTGCTCGGCTGGTCGGCCACCCGTCCGCGTCTCGCTGCGCGAATGGATCAACCCCCGGCGTAATCCAGGCAGGTTCGCAACAGCGCCCCGATCACCGCCTGCACCGGCACGGCGCGTTCGGACAGGTATGCGAAGCTGTCCTCGTCCATATAGGTGTGCTGCGCCAGCTCGAGTTGCACGGCCTCGACGCCCGTGTCGGGACGACCGTAGTGGCGGGTGATGTAGCCGCCCTTGAAGCGGCCGTTGACGACGTGGCTGTAATGGCCGTCGCTGCCGACCGCACGCTCGCGCAACACGTCCGTCAAGCGCGCCTGCAGTGCCGGTGAACAACTCGCGCCGTTGGCCGTGCCGAGGTTGAAATCCGGCAACTGCCCGTCGAAGAACATCGGCACCCGGCTCTTGATCGAATGCCCGTCCCACAGCACCACGCGCGGATGCCGTTCGCGCATCCGTGCAAGTTCGCCCGCCAACGCTTCGTGGTAGGGCTCCCAGTACATCGCCTTGCGCAGCGCGATCTCCCTTTCATCGGGCTCATCGCCCGCCGCATAGATGGCTTCGCCGGCAAACGTGGTGACCGGCACCAGCGCTGTTTCGGCACGGCCGGGGTACAGCTTGTGTCCCCCGGGATCACGGTTGAGGTCGGCGACATAGCGCGACCAGTGCGGCGTGACGATCGACGCACCCAGATCGCGCGCGAAGGCGTACAGCTTGCCCACGTGCCAGTCGGTGTCCGGCACCCGCTTTCCGGCGTCGCTGGCGCGTGCCGCGATGGCCGCCGGCAACGCGGTGCCATCATGCGGCAGGCTGACCAGCAACGGGGCCGTTCCCTCGTGTAGCGTGAAGTCAGACATGCTCGGATTCTACGCGCATAAGAAGCGGCTTTTGTGGAAACAAGGCCAGGGATGGCCGAGGTGGTGCTCCGCAACTTGAAGCCCTGTCGGTGCGCGATGATCCGGCGGTGCCGCGATCAGGGAAGATCGCATGAATTTGCAAAATCTTCAGGCGTACACCCTTAATCTTGCGCGTTTTGAACCCCCAACGCACCGACCGGGAAACCCCTTGAGCCCTCCGCTCGCCATCGACGTGCCCCCGCGACGCGCGACCGTCCTCGTTGCAGCGTTGCTGCTGGCCCTGCTGGTGGCGGCGTTGAACTTCGCGCTCTGGGCCGCGGCCGACCGCCCCACCCAGGTCGTTTCGTGGAACGGGCAGGTTTCCGGTTTCGCATACAGCCCGTTCCAGCGCTACCAGAGCCCCTTGGCGGGCACCTTCCCCACCGATGCCGAGGTGAGCTCCGACCTCGCGCTGATGGCCAGGCATACCGACCGCGTCCGCGTGTATTCGGTATTGCAGTATCCGGAAATCCCGCGCCTCGCGATGAAGGACCACCTGGACCTGATGGCGGGCGCGTGGCTGGACCGCCGCGACGACAACAACGAGAAGGAGATCAACGCACTGATCGACCAGGCGCGGCGCTGGCCCGACATCAAGCGGGTTGAAGTCGGCAACGAGGTCCTGCTGCGCACCGACATGAAACCCGAAAAACTGATGGCCTACATCGACCGCGTGCGCGCGGCGGTGCACCAGCCGGTTTCCACCGCCGAACCCTGGCACGTCTGGGAGAAATATCCAGAGCTTGCCCGGCACGTCGATTTCATCACCGTGCACCTGCTGCCGTACTGGGAAGGCGTGCCGCGCAAGGACGCCGTCGGCGACGTGCTGATGCGCTACCAGCGCCTGCAGCAGTTGTTCCCCGGCAAGCACATCGTGATCGGCGAGGTCGGCTGGCCTTCCAACGGCGATCGCTTCGAATTCGCCAAGCCCTCGACCGCGAACCAGGCGATCTTCTTGAAGGAATGGTTCCAGGTCGCGCGCGAGCGGCACATCGACTACTACATCATGGAAGCCATCGACCAGCCGTGGAAGGAAGGCTTGGGCGAAGGCCGCACTGGCGCGTACTGGGGCGTTTTCAACGCCGACCGGCAGCTGAAGTTCCCGCTGACCGGGCCGGTGCTGGAAGATGCGACGTGGCCGTGGAAGGCGCTCGCGTCCGGCTTGCTCGCGCTGATCCCGATGATCTGGTTCGCGTGGCGCTTCGCGCGCTTCAAGCTGGCGGGACGCTTCGTGTACCTGTGCCTGATCCAGCTCGCCGCGGGGCTGATCGTCTGGTCGATCACCGTGCCGTTCCAGTTCTACCTCGACGTCGTGGACTGGGGCATGCTGATCGTGCTGTTCCCGGCACAGCTCGCGATCCTCGCGATCCTGTTGATCAACGGCTTCGAGTTCGTCGAGGTGTTGTGGCGCCGGAAGTGGATCAGGCATTTCGGCCTGCTGCCCGCCGACCCTCCGGAAGAACAGCCGTTCGTGTCGATCCACCTCGCCTGCTACAACGAACCGCCGGACATGGTGATCGCGACGCTGGATTCGCTGGCCGGACTCGACTATGCCAATTTCGAAGTGCTGGTGATCGACAACAACACCAAGCGCGAGGAAGTATGGAAACCGGTCGAACAGCGCTGCGCGGAACTGGGCGAACGCTTCCGCTTCTTCCACCTCGATCCGTGGCCCGGCTTCAAGGCCGGCGCGCTCAACTACGGACTGAAGCAAACCGATCCGCGCGCCGACATCATCGCGGTGATCGACTCCGACTACGTCGTGCGCAAGGATTGGCTGTCATCCCTGACCGGCTATTTCCATGACCGCAACGTCGCCGTGGTGCAGTGCCCGCAGGCGCACCGCGATTACATGTCCAACGCGTTCCGGCGCATGACCAACTGGGAGTTCGACGGCTTCTTCCGGATCGGCATGCACCACCGCAACGAACGCAACGCAATCATCCAGCACGGCACCATGACCATGGTGCGGCGCGTCGCGCTGGAAGGCACCGGCGGCTGGTCGGAGTGGACGATCTGCGAAGACGCAGAACTCGGGCTGCGCCTGATGCACGCGGGCTACGAAACCGTTTACGTCGACGAATTGATGGGCAAGGGCCTCACGCCCGCCGACTTCCGCGCCTACAAGAGCCAGCGCTACCGCTGGGCGTTCGGCGCGATGCAAATCCTGAAGGGGCGCTGGAACTGGATGGTGCACAAGGGCCCTCTTTCGGCCGGCCAGCGCTTCCATTTCCTCACCGGCTGGTTCTCGTGGTTCGCCGATGCGCTGCACATGGTGTTCACGCTGATGGCGCTCGGCTGGACCGCGGGCATGCTGCTCGCGCCCACGGTTTTCAGCCTGCCGATGCAGCTGTTCCTGATTCCGGTCATGGGCTTCTTCTTCGCCAAGGCCGTGTTCGGCATCGTGCTGTACCGCGCGCGGGTGCCATGCGGCTGGCGCGACACCCTGATGGCGTCCATCGCCAGCATGGGCCTGTCGCACGCGATTGCACGCGGCATCTGGATGGGCCTGATCAAGCAGAAGACCGCATTCGTGCGCACAGCGAAAAGCCGGCGCCTGTCGGGCGGCGCGGCCGGCGCGCTCGGCCCCGTGCGCGAGGAACTGCTGATGTCGATCGCGTTGATCCTCGCGATCATCGGCATGGGCGTGAACTTCGGCTCGCACTACATCGAGGGCGAGTTGTGGATGGTGATCCTGGGCGCGCAGGCGATCCCGTACCTGTCGGCCCTGGTCGGCGCGCTGGTGGCGCACTATTCGAAAGACCGCCCGGCCGCCGCGCAGCAGGATGCTCCCGCACAACCCCGGGCGACAGAGTTGCAACCGCCGGAAACGATCGAGGCGCAAGCTGCCGCCACCTGAAGGACCGACGTGCACGCGCGCATACGCACACTGACCGGAGCGCCCTGGCTGATTTTTGTAGCGCGTATGTGTGCACTGATTGCTCACATGTGCGCGAATGCGTATATCCCCTTCCGCAGGAAGGGGATCGATGCGGAGCATCGGGGGGATGACATCCCTGACTTGTTACGAGCGCCTTCCCCGCGAGCAGACAAACCCGAGCTCGTCATTCCGGCGAAGGCCGGAATCCATTGTTTTTGCTGTTGCTACTTCGACATCCATGTCTTGTTCCGCGCCCCTCCCGGGCGCGGAAAAAAGACACGGACGTCGATGTTCGCCCGATGGGCATTCGCTACGTTTGCACTGCTTGCGCTCGCCGCAACGCAACTGGCGCACGCCGACACCCTCAAAGTGATCGTCACCGGCGTCGATAAGGACCTTGGCGCCGCCATCCGCGCGCAACTCACCGCCAGCCAATACGCCGCGCGCAAGGACGTCAGTGATACCCAGGCGCGGGTGCTGGCCAACGACGCGGCAAAGCAGGCGGCCACCGCACTGCAGCCCTACGGCTACTACAACGCCCGTGCCACCAGCGACCTGCAGCACGTGGGCAGCGAATGGCAGGTGCACCTGCAAGTGACACCGGGTCCCGCGACCAAAGTCGCCACGCTGGACGTGCAGGTGCCCGACGTCGCCCTCGAACTGCAGCCCGTGAAGATCGCCGTGCGCACGTTCCATCCGCGCGTCGGCGAGCAAATGAACGACACGACCTACGAATCCTCCAAGGCGACGATCGCGAGCGCGTTGCTGGAAACGGGCTGGCTCGACGCCAAGGCCACCGAGCACAAGGTCGAGGTGGCGCGCGCCGGCAACCGCGCCGCCATCCACCTGCATTACGACGTGGGCGAGCGTTACAAGCTCGGCGAGGTGACTTTCGAAGGCTCGCAGTTCAAGCCCGGTTTCCTGCAGCGTTACGTTCCCTGGGAAACCGGCGACTGGTATTCGCAATCGAACCTGCTCGCGCTGCAGCAGGCGTTGACCGATGCCGATTATTTCTCGATCGTGGACGTCGAACCCGAAGTCGCGAAGGCGAAGGACCACGTGGTGCCGGTGAAGGTCCAGGTCGCGCCCGCCAAGCGCACGGTATACACCGCCGGCTTGTTCGTCGGCACCGATACGGGCCCCGGCGTGCGCGCGGGCATCCGGCGGCGCTGGATCAATCGCAGCGGACACACGCTGGACACCGAAGCGTTGATCGCCCAGCGCCTGAAGACTGCCCAGATCGTGTACGGCATCCCGCGCCCCGGCCACGACCACGCCAGCTTCAACCTCGGCATCGGTTACCGCGACGAGAACACCAAGACATCGGTGTCGCGCACCTTCTCTATCGCCGCCAACGAGACCCGCGACTGGCACGGCTGGGTGCGCACGGTCGGCGTGCACCTGCTGAGCGGCACCTACACCGTGGGCAATTCCGGCAACGACGTCAACATTCCCGGCATCGAACGCGGCCGCAGTACGCTGGTCTATCCCGAGATCGGCCTGACGAAAAAGGTCGCCGACAACCCGCTGTTCGTGCGCAAGGGTTATTCGATCAACCTGATCGCGCGCGCGGGACCAGGCATCGATACGCGTTTCGCCCAGGCACTCGCCGACGTCACGTGGATCCACGCCATCGGCCGCCGCGATCGCCTGATCCTGCGCGGCAACACCGGCATCACGAGCGTCGCGGATTTCAGCAAGCTGCCGCCGCAACTCCGCTTCTTCGCGGGCGGCGATCGCTCGATCCGCGGCTATGCATACCAGGCGATCGGCCCGCGCAACGGCTACGGATTGGTGATCGGCGGCGAACGCCTGCTGGTCGGCAGCGCCACCATCGAACATTACTTCACGCGTGACTGGGGCATCGCGGCATTCGTGGATTCCGGCGACGCGTTCAACGGCACCGCTTTCCACGCGCGTACCGGTGCCGGCCTCGGCCTGCGCTGGCGCTCGCCGGTCGGCATGGTGCGCGTCGATGTCGGCGTACCGATCAACAATCCCTACTACCACGGTGCACAGTTGCAC
>DATEKI010000084.1:0-7936 GCA_035277545.1 Rhodanobacteraceae bacterium
CTCATCGCGCGTGGCATTCTCGCTCACGCCCGACCTTCAGAAGATCGACGCCGGCAGCGTACTGACGCTCGGCTTCACGTTCTTCCCGGACCGCGACGGCAAGGTCGTGTGGGACGCGGCCCAGGTGTGGCTGGCGGAAGACAACCACGACCACCATTGGGTGAGCCTGCTGCGCAACCAGGCGCCGGCCGCCGACCTCGACGACAACTACCAGAGCTTCTGGAAGAAGATCGTGGGCCGCCAGCATCCCTACGATGCGCAGTCCTACAGCGAGAGCGACATGACCAAGATCAACGCCGTGGTGTCCCCGCCTAACGGCGACAAGGCATCGGTGCTCTACACCGCCTACGTCTACCAGCCCGGCACCCAGCCGCAGGCCGAGATGAAGCAGAAGCTTGATGCATTGTTGAAGAGCGTGAAGGTCAAGGAGCCGTAGGCGCAGCGGTGGCGAAGAACGGGCCCTGCAGCAACGCACGGGTACGGTCGCTGCAGGTCGCCGCGTCGGCGCCGCACACCACAGAGACCTCGACCAGCGGTGCACCGGCGGTACCGGCAAAGGCATACCTCACCGCCATTGCATTCGGCGTACCGCGGTCGAGCACGAACCAGATGATGTCCGGCTGCCCTTGTGCATCGGCATGCACGAACTCGGTCAGCGTTCCATGCGCGCCGAACACTGGCTCAGACCCGTGCTCCAAAGCCTCGATTGCCTCCGCGACGGATTGATGCACGGCCGCACCCTCGGCCGCGATGTAGCGGGGATGGGCATACCCGTGCGGCCATTGAAGTGCCGGTTTGGACGCCGGGCCATCCTCACCTTGCTGGCGCGGAATTAGCACGACATGCCGGGCTGCCGGCGGCAATGCAAAATGGAACGGCACCTTCGCCGGACGCGCATAGGACGGCAGGTCAGAGGCGAGCTTGTTGAACTGCCAATGCCGTACCGCGTGCAACGCAGCTGCATCGAGTTCACGATACCCGGACGATTTCGACACATACGCGTCGATGACCTTACCTGTCGCACCAACCGTGATCACCAGCAAGGCGTCCCCGACATGGCCCGCGAGAAACGCGAAGCCGGGATACCTCGGTGGCGTTGGCGGCTCGGCATAGTGCAGGGGCGTGTGTTCAGCCTCCCAGACATCGGGCGGCGGCGGGGCTGGCGGCGGCGGTGGTGCGGAAGTCAGCGAGAACACCGGGTTCTGCGACCAGGCCGGCGCGCAAGCCAGCAGAGTCAAGGCAACCAGCAAAAAGGCGGCCACCCGAAGGCGCGCTCCAGTCGACTTTGTCATGCTCGAATCCCCCGTTTCCGCTGAAACACAAGTTCAATCGAGGTCAGCCGCGTAGCCCGGATGAAGTCGCGAAGCGACGGAATCCGGGGCCGGTGCGCGGTCGAATCCGGGCTACGCTGCAGGAGCGCGCCATGCGCGCGACCGGGTCGCGGCGATCGGCCGCTCCTGCATCAGCGCCGCAGCAACGCCTTCGCCTTCGCAATGACGTTGTCGACGGTGAAGCCGTACTTCTCCAGCACCAACTCGCCCGGGGCGGAAGCGCCGTAGCGGTTCACGCCGACACCCGAGCCGTGGTCGCCAACCCAGCGTTCCCAGCCCTCACGGCAACCGGCTTCCACCGCGAGGCGTGCGTGCACGTTCGGCGGCAACACGGAATCGCGATACACTTGGTCCTGCGCCGCGAACAATTCCCAGCTCGGCATGGACACCGCGCGTGCCTTGGTGCCTTCGGCTTGCAGCTTTTCGACCGCCTGCGCGACCAGGTCGGTTTCCGCGCCGGTGCCGATCACGATCAGTTCGGGCTCGCCTTCGCAATCCAGCAGCACGTACGCGCCCTTGCGCAAACCTTCGGCGCTGGCGAACTTGTTGCGATCCAGCGTCGGCACGTTCTGGCGCGACAGCACCAGCACCGTCGGGCGATCATGGGTTTCGATCGCGACCTTCCAAGCCACCGCGGTTTCATTCGCGTCACCCGGACGGATCACATTGAGGTTCGGCACCGAACGCAGGCCGGCCAATTGTTCGACCGGCTCGTGGGTCGGACCGTCCTCGCCCACCGCTATCGAGTCGTGGGTGAACACGTTGACCACATGCAGTCCCATGATCGCGGCGAGACGCATCGGCGGGCGCATGTAGTCGGAAAACACCATGAAGGTCGCGGTGTACGGAATGAAGCCGCCATGCGCGGCCATGCCGTTGGCGATCGAACCCATCGTGTGTTCGCGCACGCCGAAGTGCAGGTTGCGACCTGCGTAACTCCACACTTCGTCGGTATCGCCCTGCTCGTCCGGCTCCTTGCCGGGCGAGAACACGCCGAGGCCCTTCACCGCGGTATGGGTGGACGGATCGAGGTCGGCCGAACCGCCGCTGATGGCCGGCAGCTTCGGCGCGATCGCGGACAGCACCTTGCCGCCTGCGACGCGGGTGGCGAGACCCTTGGCATCGGCCGGGAACACCGGCACGTCGGCGTCCCATCCGGCCGGCAACTTGCCATCGAGGGAACCTTGCAATTCGGCCGCAAGCTCCGGAAATGCCTTGGCATATTTGTTCCAGCGACGCTTCCAGCCCGTCTCGGCGCCCTTGCCTTTTTTCTGCGCCTCGCGGAAGTGCGCCAGCGCCTCTTCCGGCACCAGGAACGCCGGCTGCTCCGGCCAGCCGAGTTTCTGCTTGGTCCTGGCGACGTTGTCCGCGCCCAGCGGCGAGCCGTGCGCCTTGTAGCTGTCCTGCAACGGCGAGCCGTAACCGATGTGCGTGCGAACGAGGATCAGCGACGGCTGGTCCTTCTTGCCCTTGGCGCGCTTGATGGCTTTTTCGATCGCGTCGAGATCGTTGCCGTTTTCGACGGTCTGCACGTGCCAGCCATAGGCCTTGAAACGCGCGGCACGGTTCTCGGTGAAGGTGATGTCCGTGCTGGCTGCCAGCGTCACGTAGTTGTCGTCGTACAGGCAGATCAGCTTGCCGAGTTTCAGGTGTCCGGCCAGGGACGCGGCTTCGGATGTCACGCCTTCCATCAGATCGCCGTCGCTGACGATCGCGTAAGTGTGGTGATCGACCACCTTGTGGCCGTCGCGGTTGTAGCGCGCGGCAAGCTGTGCCTCGGCCATCGCCATGCCTACCGCGTTGGCCATGCCCTGGCCCAGCGGGCCGGTGGTGACTTCCACGCCAACCGTATGGCCGCGTTCCGGGTGGCCGGGCGTCTTGCTGCCCCACTGGCGAAACTGCTTGATGTCGTCCAGCGAAAGGTCGTAGCCGGTCAGGTACAGCAGGCTGTACAGCAGCGCCGAACCGTGGCCCGCCGACAGCACGAAGCGGTCGCGGTCAGCCCAATGCGGATTCTCCGGATGGTGCTTCAGGAACCTGGTCCACAGCACGTACGCCATCGGCGCCGCGCCCAGCGGCAGGCCGGGATGGCCGCTGTTGGCCTTCTGCACCATGTCCACCGACAGGAAGCGGATGGTGTTGACGCACTGCTGGTCGAGGTCGGCTGCCACGGCGGATACTCCGGTAGGGATTGGGCACGAAACGTCCAAGGATACCGGCAGCGTTGCGGCCTGTCCGCAGGCTTGCGGCAAGCAACCGGGCACGCTACACTTTCTCGCTTTGTTTCAGCCAGATATCGACCGAGGAGCCCGCCGTGAAGGTGCTTTCTTCCCTGAAGTCCGCCAAGCAGCGGCATCGCGACTGCAAGGTCGTGCGCCGTCGCGGCAAGGTGTTCGTGATTTGCAAGAGCAACCCGCGTTTCAAAGCGCGCCAACGTTGATTTGCGATCATTCCTGATCGCGGCATCACCAGACGTTTTCGCAAGGCAGTGGCTCGAAAGTTGTTGGCACCAAAACAGGCATCCTTGCCCTGATTTCCCACCAACAGCCGCGCCGAAAGTTGATCCCGGAAGGCCGCTTCGGCGGCCTTTTTCGTGACCGCATTCTCTGGCGCGTTCAGGCGGTTTTTGCTACAAAGGCACATCGGCGCTCGGGGCGCCTGGGGAAGCCAAGGCCATGAAACGCATTGCTACCAGTTTGATCGCCGCAACCCTCGCGCTGGCATCCGCGCCACTGCTGCTGCCCGCGACCGCCCATGCCGAAAGCCTGCGCATGAAGGTGAAGCAGGAGCAGCAGTACAACATGCCCAGGCGCGGCATGACGATGGATCAGGTGAAGCGCGAATATGGCGCCCCGCTGAAAGTGCTGGCGACCCGTGGCGGCAGTTCCAAGCACCAGCCACCGATCCACCGCTGGGAATATTCGAAGTACATCGTGTATTTCGAATACAGCCATGTGATCCATTCGGTGTTGCGGACCCCAGGGCCTCATTCGCTCTGACAAACCCATCGTCATCCCGGAATCGCGCAGCGATATCCGGGACCCAGAGACTTTCCCGCATTGAATCAAGGGAACAGCACTGGGTTTCCGCTGTTGCGGGATTGGCGGCAAACGGTAGCCCCGAATCTCCATGACACAGATCCCGTTGCGACTACCCGCCGAGTGGGAGCCGCAATCCGCGGTGTTGCTCGCGTGGCCGCATGCCGGCACCGACTGGGCGGCACGGCTCGACTCCGTCGAAGGCACCTGCGCCGCACTGATCGCAGCGGTCGCGCGTTTCGAAACCGCCATTGTCTGCACGCCCGACGCCGAGATAGGCGCGCACGCCGCCGAGTGCCTGCGCGAGGCGGGCGCCGATCTGTCATGCGTGCGCTTCGTGGAGATTCCCTACGACGACACCTGGCTGCGCGACTCCGGGCCGATCATCTTGAAGGCCGGGACCGGGCATCCTGCCGCGGCCCGGACACGGCAAGTTCGGCACATGTCCGAACTTGCCTTCGACGAATCCGGTGATTCGCGATCCGCACATCCCTGTGCGGATGTCCAGGAACAGTTCGTACTCCTGGACTTCCGCTTCACCGGTTGGGGCGGCAAGTTCGAGGCATCACAGGACGACGCACTGGTTGCCGGCCTGATCGAACGCGACGTGTTTCGGCCTGACGCGCGACACCAACGCGTGGACTGGGCGCTGGAAGGCGGCGCGATCGAATCCGACGGGCACGGCACCATCCTTACGACCTGGCAGTGCCTGCGGCAACGCCATCCCGACCAATCACGCGAACTGATCGAACTCACGCTGCGCAACGCGTTGTCGGCGCAGCGCGTGCTATGGCTGGATCATGGCTACCTGCAAGGCGACGACACCGACGCGCACGTCGATACCCTCGCCCGTTTCGCTCCGGACGACGCCATCGTGTTCCAGGCCTGCAGCGATCCCGACGATCCGCATTACGCGGAACTCGGCGCAATGCGCCGCGAGATCGAAGCGCTGCGCACCGTCGATGGCAAACCCTACCGGCTGTTCGACCTGCCCTGGCCCAGGCCGATCATGGACGAAGACCGCCGCCTCGCGGCGTCGTACGCGAATTACCTGATCATCAATGGCGCGGTGCTGGTGCCGGCCTACGGCGACGTGGCCGATGACGCCGCCGCCAAGACCATCGCGCTCGCCCACCCTGGTCGCGAGGTCATCCAGATTCCCTGCCGGCCGCTGATCTGGCAGAACGGCAGCCTGCATTGCATGACCATGCAGCTGCCGCAAGGCATGCTGGGCTGACCCATCATCCCGGCCCAAGCCGGGACCCAGCGCCTGCTGGAATCAAAGCCGCTGGGTTGACCCGCGCCATCCATGGCGCTCGCCCTTCGGGCCGCCTTTGGCGTTCGCGTTTGCAGTCCTGCAAACGCAGTCGGATCGCCGCTGCGCGGCGTCCGGAATGACGGCGTTTGGAATGTCTCGCTAAACTTCGACCATGGAACGCAAAACCCTCAAAGTCGCACTGCTGCAGGAACGCGATCGCGGCAGCGTCAACGCCAACCTCGACGCCATCGAGGCGGGCTTGCGCGACGCCGCGAAAGCCGGCGCACAACTGGTGCTGCTGCAGGAACTGCACAACGGTCCGTATTTCTGCCAGCACGAATCGGTGGACGAATTCGATCGCGCCGAACCCATCCCCGGTCCGTCCACCGCGCGCATCGGCACGCTCGCGGCCGAGCTGAAGCTGGTCGTCGTCGCGTCGCTGTTCGAGCGCCGCGCGGCCGGGCTGTACCACAACACCGCCGTGGTCTTCGACAAGTCGGAAACGATCGCGGGCAGGTACCGCAAGATGCACATTCCGGACGATCCGGCGTATTACGAAAAGTTCTACTTCACGCCAGGCGACCTCGGCTTCCACCCCGTCGACACGTCGGTCGGCAAGCTCGGCGTGCTGGTGTGCTGGGACCAGTGGTATCCCGAAGCCGCGCGCTTGATGGCCCTGGCCGGCGCGGAACTCCTTTTGTATCCGACCGCGATTGGCTGGGATCCGGCCGACCCGCAGGATGAAAAGGATCGCCAGCGCGACGCCTGGGTCACCGTGCAGCGCGGCCACGCCGTCGCGAATGGCGTACCGGTCCTAGCGTGCAACCGCGTCGGCTTCGAGCCGGCGCCGGATGCCGGCCGTGGCGCACAGTTCTGGGGTTCGAGTTTCATCGCCGGACCGCAAGGCGAAATCCTCGCCAGGGCCAACGACGACGGTCGCGAATTGCTGATCGCCGACATCGACTTGGCGCGCAGCGAGGCCGTGCGGCGCATCTGGCCGTTCCTGCGCGACCGCCGCATCGACGCTTATGCCGACCTGACGAAACGCTTCCGCGACTGAGGCCGCAGCTTGAACGACTCGACCACGGTGCCGCCGGGCGCCGGCGCAACCCCCGACGCCCTGCGCGACCAACCCGTCGCGCGCATCGAGCGCGACGGCGTCGAATACGTGCTGCTGGGCACCGCGCACGTTTCCCGCGCGTCGGTGGAAGCCGTCAACGCGCTGATCGAACACGAACCCTTCGATGCGATTGCCATCGAATTGTGCGAAAGCCGCGCACGCGGCATGCGCGATCCGGAAGCCTTCGCGAAAATGGACCTGTTCCAGGTCATCCGCACCGGCAAGGCAGGAATGGTGTTCGCGTCGCTGGCGCTGTCGTCGTTCCAGCAGCGGATCGCCGAGCAGTACGGCATCGAACCAGGCGCGGAAATGAAGGCGGCGATGGCGGCGGCCGACGCACGCGGCATGCCGCTGTGGTTGGTAGATCGCGAAATCGGCATCACGCTCAACCACGCCTACCGCGGCGTGCGCTTCCGCGACCGCATGGGCATCATCGGCAGCCTGTTCGCCAGCGTGTTTTCGCGCGAGGACATCGACGAAGCCGAAATCGAAAAACTGAAACAGGGCGACATCCTGGAAGGCGCGTTCGGTGAGTTCGCGCGTGAATCGAAACCGCTTTACGAAGCGCTGATCGGCGAGCGGGACCGCTTCATGGCCGCGCGCCTGCGCGAGGAATCCACGCAACACCCCGCAGTGAAGCGCGTGCTGCTGGTGATCGGCGCGGGCCATCTTGCAGGCACCGAACGGGAACTCAGCGCGCAGACCGAACCGCCACGCGCCATCATCGAGCCGCTTGCCGCGAAACTGCCGGCGCCGAAATGGCCGAAGTACATCGCAATCGGCATCATGCTCGCCATCTTCGCGGCGATCGGATTCCTGTTTTACCGCAATGCCACGATGGGCTGGCACGCGCTGCGCGACTGGGTGATCTACACCGCCGCGTTGAGCGCGATCGGCGCGGCGGTCGCCGGCGGGCACCCGCTGTCGATCCTGACCGCGGCGGTCATGGGACCGCTGAAACCGCTGCGTCCACCGGGGCTGTCATCAGGCGTGTTCTCCGGCATGGTCGAGGCCTGGCTGCGCAAACCACGCGTCGCCGATTTCCAGTCGCTGCGCCACGACCTGCTGCACGTCTCCGGCTGGTGGCACAACCGCGTCGCGCGCACCCTGCTGGTGTTCATGCTGACCAACCTCGGCACCATCGCAGGCGAGTACCTGGCCGGCATCCGGATCTTCAGCCGATTGTTGT
>DATEKI010000085.1:0-6406 GCA_035277545.1 Rhodanobacteraceae bacterium
GGCGAAGACATCGCCGACGTGTCGGGATTGACCGCGGCCTATCGTGCGTACCACCTGTCGCTGGATGGCAAGCCGGCGCCGGTGATCGACGGCCTCTCGGGCGACCAGCGCTTCTTCATCGCGTTCGGACAAGCGTGGCGCAGCAAGGCGCGCGACGCCGCGTTGCGCCAGCAGGTGGTCACCAACGTGCACGCGCCCGCCCAGTTCCGCGCCGAAACCGTGCGCAACCTTGATCCGTGGTATCAGGCATTCGACATCCAGCCCGATGCGAAGCTGTACCTGAAGCCGGACCAGCGCGTGAAGATCTGGTAAGCCTTGGTGCTCCGGTACCGAAGAAAAGCCGCATGCACATGCGGCTTTTCTTTCCCGGGCCATGCGTCCGGATGAACCGGGGACAAGGCCGAGGCCACGGCGCAAGCCATGGTCGGGCCGGCAGGGAAGCATCCCCGCACCGATCCGCGTGCCCTCCAGCCCTTCGCGGGCAGCCATCGGCGTGCTGACGTCGGCATTCCATCCGTCCCGGGGAGTCACGCCCATGCTCGCTCGTCTGTTCGTCTGTGCCCTGCTGATCGGCTTTGCCGGCGTCGCCGGCGCCCAGGACAAGCCTGCGCAGGCACAGCAAAAACCCGCTGCGCAGCAACTGACGCCGGAGCAGCGCGCGGCGATCCAGAAGCGGGACCAGGAACTGGTAAGTTACGCCAACCAGATATTGAAGATGATCGACAACGGCCAGTCGGCGCAAGTCTGGGACGACATGTCCGAGGTTGGCAAGAAAGTTGTTACACGTGCGGCTTTTGAGAAAAAATAAGCACTGAACTTGGCACGTTGGGAGCAGCCAGATCCCGCAAAATCGTCGGGCTTTACCGCAATCAATCTGACGGGCAGCACGAGCTGCCTGCGGGAACGTACTTCAATGTGCGCTACTTGACTCAATTTTCTGGCAGCCAAGCCTCGAAGATCGAGCTTGTTTCGTTCCATCAGGACAGCGACAGGAAGCTCCGGCTATCCGGCTATGCGGTGACGGACGTCTCGCAAAAAGCAGCGCGATCCGCACCCAAGCAGTAATTGCCGGGACGCCTCCATTCACCTCGGTGTCCAACATGCGCCACTGACGAATTCGTCAGCGGTGATTCCCCCAGGTCGAAACGCTGCTTCACTTCCCACCCGTGTCGGACTTGCCGACGGCCTTGGCAAAGTCGGGATCGTTGAACAGATCTCCGAGCAACTTTTGCACCGCGGTCGCGTAGTTGCGCACGGCGGCCGGGATGGCCACCGCACCCATGAACGACGAATCCCACGTCTGGTGGGCAGACAGCGTCTTGTCGTACACGGTAGTCCCGTTTCGAGAAACCGCGAAACGAGCTGCCACGTCCGCGCTTCCCGTCTTGATGGCCGCGTCGAGACGATTGTCGGTCAGGACTCCGGAAATGCTCGCATCGGCATGTTCGGAATATCGCCCCGCGGTCTTGAGTTCAAGGATCAGGGCTTCGCGCAGGTACGACGCAAAAGTTCCGTCGCTCCCGCCCGTCAGCGTTGATCCACGCACGGAGAGTTTCGTGTTCTGGACACCGGGCGCCGCGTCGAATTGACCCACAGAAAGCGTGTCATGGCCGGCCCGGAGCAGCGTCTGCGTGTTATCAATGCCCGGCTGGTATCGAGGCGGCGGCGCACTGATGCAGGCAGTCAACGCCAGCAAGCCACCGGCAACCATCAAGAGGCGCACGTATCGCATTTGCGACAGGCTCATTTGAAGGCACCCTTGTCAGCCAGTTGCTTCAGCGCATTCCAGGCCATCTGATCCACAACTTGATGGACTGCGTCTGCGGGCTGCATCGGCTTCAGACCTTCCGGCGCCGAATGGTTGCCAATGGTCGTGTAGATTGCGTGCTTGACCGTTGCCTCTGTTGTTTTCCCGTCGAATTCATAAGTGGCGGTACACACATATCCATCGGTAACCATTGATCCAGCGAGCCCAAAGGTCAGTCCCGTTCCAAACCCCTTCGCTGCCGCATTGTCATCCAATGGTACGTTGTTGATGATGATCTTGAGGACACCGCTATCCGCACCGGTCGCCGGCGGCATTTCGGATACGGCACTGAAAAGACCGGATTCCGTCGCCACGGTAATGACGCGTGGACGCAATGCCGAAGTGGCCGTCGCGTTGGCAACACCCTTGGTCTGGAATTCAAAAAGCACTTGAGCAGGATGTGCGTCTGAGGTGGGCGGCAAATCAGCCCTGGAAACCATCGGCAATGCCGGGTCCACGTACATTTTTGTGGCGAGACAGCCTGAGAGAAACAAACTGCTGGACAGCACCAAACCGGCCGCACCCAGCCAACGCGCAACTCGTCTAGCGTTCATTTCATACCCCTGTGGATTGAAGGCGGCACACCCCTGCCGCACGCAATTTATACAACGGACCAGAGCCTCTGTCAGTAATTCAGACACGTTGGCACAATCTCACTACGCGGCGGAGCCTAACTTATGCCGAGCCCGGTGATTTCGCCGATGGCGTCGCCATCGAAGCCCGCGAGTTCCGCAAAGACGCGGCCGCGTTCGGCGTAGTTCCTGAACTGATCGAAGCTGGGCGCGCCCGGCGACAGCAGCACGACGCCACCCTGCGGGGTGGTTTTTCTTGCGTACGCAACCGCAGAGGAAAGATCGGCCGCTTCTTCCACAGCAAAGGCGAGCCCCGCGCCACGCAGCGTGCGGGCGATCCGCGAGCCGGCTGCACCCTGCGCGATGATCGCGTGCGGCGCATCCGCCTGGAGCGAACGCGCGAAGCCCGACCAATCAAGCCCGCGATCGTGCCCACCCAGGATCAGCGTCACCTCGCGGCCACCCAGGCTTTCCAGCGCCGCCAGCGCGGCATCCGGCGTGGTGCTGATCGAATCGTCGATCCACTCGATGCCACCGCGCACGCCCAGCGACGTGAGCCTGTGCGGCAACGGTTTGAACACCGCGAGTGCGGGTGCGGCAGCACGCGCATCGAGACCCAGCAGTTCGATCGCCGCCAGCGCCGCGCACGCGTTGTGCGCGTTGTGCGCTCCGTGCAGCGGCAATGACGCAACCTCGAACACGCGCTCGCCGCCGTACGTGATCCAGCCGTTCTCGACGTGCCAACCAGCCGCATCGCCGAAGGTCTTCCGGCGCGGATGCGCAGCGGTGCGCTGCATCAGCAATGGTGTTTCGGCATCCACCAGCAGCGTGCGCGACACATCCGCAAGTTTCAATTTGTCCGCGATGTAGCGTTCGCGGGTGCCGTGCCAGTCCAGGTGTTCCTCTGCCAGGCTGACGACGACGCCCA
The DNA here is from genome assembly GCA_035277545.1 of Rhodanobacteraceae bacterium. Classification (GTDB taxonomy): domain Bacteria; phylum Pseudomonadota; class Gammaproteobacteria; order Xanthomonadales; family Rhodanobacteraceae; genus 66-474. The sequence goes on from DATEKI010000085.1 coordinate 3,308, forward strand.
GTTCGAGCGGGCCGGCCTCACCCGTCTGGAAACTCGAAAGTTCGATCGTCCACAAACCGGCATGCTGGCCATCCAAGTCCAGCAACGGCAGGCCGATGTTGCCCGCCAGCGCGGTGCGAACGCGCAAGGCGCGCGCCAGATGCGCGATCAACGCGGTGGTGGTGCTCTTGCCCTTGGTGCCGGTGACCGCAACGACACGCGCGTCGCCGCTCCTTCCGGACACGTTTTCGCCGAACCACAGCGCGGTACCCGAGGTGATGCGCACGCCACGTTCGCGTGCCGCCAGGATTTCCGGCTTGTACGCGCTGATGCCGGGCGACTTGATCACGACGTCGTGCGCGGACAGCGCTGCCGCATCGGGCGCAACACCGATCACATGCAAATCGGCACCGCCGTGTACCCGTGCCGCTTCCACCTCATCGCGGCCGCAATACAGCGCCAGGGGCTTGTCCGGAAAGCGCCGTCGCAACGCGGCCAGCACGCTGCGTCCTTCCCGGCCGTAGCCCCAGATCGCGACATCCGCTCGCTCAAGCTCCGCGAATCGCATCGAGCGCTCCCGCGAAACGCGCCGGCACGCCGTGGTTGCCCCCTTGTTCGAGCCACGGCGTCAATGCCAGTTGCGCCGCGTCCAGCCGCGGCGCGATGTCCTCGCGGAACCGCGCCACCAGCGCGTCCTCGCGCCATTCCGGACGCGCCGCCAACGCCGCGAATGCCGCGCGCGCCTCGCTGGCTTCGCCCACGCATTCGAACGGTTTGTGGTCGTGATATTCGATCAACGCGTCGAACCCCGGCGCCTGCGCCTCGTCGTCCAGCAGGTTGCGGCCGAAGATCTGCAGCAGCCGGGGTTTCGGCAGGAACGGCGCCAGGGCCAGGAACACGAAATGGCACTTCGGGCACTGTCCGCACCAGCGATCCGCCGGCTTGGGCCCGAGGATCCTGAAGTTGCGGTTGCACGACGAGAATGCGTCGAAATACGCGGCGCCCGATTTCGCGAACGCGCGCGTCACCGCAAGTTCGGAAAACGGACGCAGCAACGAAAAATAATCGAGATCACACGCGACATGCGAATGCAGCCACGCCGCGAACATTTCCTCGAACGTCCAGCCCTTGCTCCACTGATGGTTGACCTCGCGACCCTCGTATTCCAGCGTCGCCGCCGACGCCGAGCGTTCGTTGGCGAACGCGATCGCATCGAAGCCGTACAGGACGGCCGCGCACGCAAGGATGGCGGAATTGATCGCGGTGACCGGGATGTGGCCGTTCCACGCGCCCATGCGGTTGTAGTCGAACAGCACCGGGGAAAGCTCGCGCCCGATGTTGAGCATTGGCAGGCCGGTGCGTGCGGCGACGCCCGCAATCAGCGACGATGCGCCGACCCAGGTCGCCGTCGCTTCGATGCCGGCTTGTTTCAATGCCTCGGCGACCACCAGTGAATCCTTGCCACCGCCGATGGGCACCAGCGTGCGTGGCGGCAACGCAAGGGTTCCGGCCGCGGGCGTTGATGAAGGTCCGCGGGGAAACGCAATCCTCCCGCGCAGGTCCAATCCATTGCGATAGGCGAATTCGCCCAGCCCGTGCAGGTACAACGCGTCCAGCAGCTCAGCCGTTTCCCCATCGAGCGCACCGACCCCAATCTCGATGCGCGGCGGCAGGCCCGCCTTGTAGTAGCTGATACCGGCGATCAAATGCAGCATGCGCAGCGCGGCATCGAATGCTGCCTTGCGCGCGTCCGGCAATGCGGGCGCATCGGGGAAACGGATGCGCTCGATCAGTTCCGGGCCGTTGTCGAACGCATATACCAGTTCCGCCACGCCATCGGCGTACGTGCAGCGCACGAAGCGGAAGACTTGCGCCTGGCGCGGGTCGGAAAGCGTGTTCATTCGATGACCGCCGTTTCGGCAAGCAGCCGCAAATTGTAGTGCGAGGCCATCGATTCACCGTAGGCACCGGCCTGCGCGATCAACAACACGTCGCCTTCACTGCTGCGCGACAGGCGCCGGTCGGAACCCAGCACGTCACCCGACTCGCAGATCGGCCCGACCACTTGATAAAGCGTATCGGCCGGCGCATCGAGCCGCGACAGGTTCATGATCTCGTGCCACGCGTCGTAAAGCGCGGGGCGGATCAATGCGTGCATGCCCGCGTCGCAACCGAGGTACTCCAACGTACCCTTGCGCTTGGTCTGGGTGACGCGCGCCAGCAGCACGCCGGCATCGGCCACCAGCCAGCGGCCCGGTTCCAGCCACAACTCGTATTGCGGATAGGCGCGCTTCACTTCCGCAAGTGCCGCATCCACGGCGCCGAGGTCGAGCTCCGCTTCGCCCGGATGCGACGGCACGCCAAGGCCGCCGCCGAGATTGAGGATGCGGACATTGCCGATGCGCTCGGCCAGGCTGGCCAGTTGCGCGCACACGCTCGGCCAATGCACTGCATCCAGGATGCCCGAGCCGAGGTGCGCGTGCAGGCCGATGATGCGCACGCCTTGCGCACGCGCGAGTTCCAGGAACGTACCGAGCTGATCCAGCGGCAAGCCGAACTTGCTGGTCACGCCGCCGGTGCGCACCTTGTCGTGGTGGCCGAGTCCGCGGCCGAGGTCCACCCGCAACATGATCTCGCGCCTGGCGAACAGCCCCGGCCATTGCTGCAGGGGATGCAGTGCATCCAGCGTGGTGGTGATGCCGCGCTGCGACGCCAGCGCGTAATCCGCGCGCGGTGCGAAATTCGGCGTGAACAGGCGCGGCGACTCGCGCGCCTCACCGATCGCATCGACCGCGTCCAGCTCGCCAAGCGACACGCACTCGAACCCGAAGCCTTCCCGCGCCAGCGCGCGCAGGATCGCGGGATGCGGGTTGGCCTTGACCGCATAATACAAACGGTCGACCGATTGCATTGCGCGCAACGCCTCTGCTTGCGTGCGCACGGTCGGCAAGTGGTACGCGTAACGCGGGGTTGCGTCCGCAAGTTCCAGCAGCACCTCGCGTGACGCACGCCACCACGGCGCGCGCGCGCGCCTAGCGCCTTCGCCGTACAGCTCCTGCCAGCTCGGTCCGAACAGTGCCGAATCATCGGTGCGCAACGCGCCGGCGCGGATCAGCAACT
>DATEKI010000086.1:0-3856 GCA_035277545.1 Rhodanobacteraceae bacterium
GACACCGAGGAAAACATGGGATACAACTGCGTGAAGCCGAGTGCTTCGCGGTTCGCGCCGTCGCGGGCAATGAAGATCACCGATTCATCGCGCCGCAGGCGTTCCTCGATGAACGCGCGGGCAAGCGCCGGATCGGACCGCTGCCCGTAGAAAACGCGATAGCCATCGAACAACGTTGCCAGTGCATCAAGATCGTCAAGGGTTGCGCGTGAGGGGACGGCCGGGGTCTGCTGCGGGGCGTTGGACATGCGTGCGTTGCCGGTGCGAAGCAACCCGCATCATGCCGACGCACTGCGCGGCCGTGCAAGCACGGCCGCGCAACCTTGCCCAAGGGCTCATTCGCCCTGGTCCTGCACCCACTTCTGGTATTGCGCCTTGCTGATGGTCTTGGCCTGGCCGCTTGCATACAGGAAGTCACTGTCCAGCGGCGGATACGCGCGCGCCTCGGCCTCGCTGATGCGGCCATCGTGGTTCGTATCCAGCGACTGGAACGACGGCGGCGGCCCGTAGTTCTGGGTGTTGGCGGGCATGCCGGCGTTCACCGTCAGCGTACCGCCGTTGCTGTCGGGCAACGGGTACGACGCGCTGGAGCGGGTGCCTTGCTCGAACTGCGCCGAACCGGATTGTCCGGACGCGCCTTGCGGCGGCATCGGTTGCGCGGGCGCCGCGGCCGGTGGCGGCGGCATCGTGCTCTGCGGCGGGACCGGTGGTTGTGGCGGGGGCGGCCGTGGCATCGGCTGCGCGGGCGCTGCGGGTGGTGGTGGCGCGGACGTTGCGGGCGGAGGCGGCGGCATCGGCGGGGGAGGCGGAGGCGGAACCTGCTGCGTGGTTTGCTGCGGAGCCGGCTGCGCCGTCGCGACGGACGCCACGCCATACATGGCCAGCGCGATCGCGCCTGCCAGCGACAGACGAATCGAACGTTGATTACTCATGAAGCCTCCTTTCGCGATGCGGCGGGGAGCGCCGTGACACAGATTTGACCTCGCGGAGCCGGATCGGTTCGGCAAGATCAGAGCCGCGGCAATGGTGGATCAGCATGCATTCAACTGCGTGACGGCGGCGTCATGGCGTTTCCGCCGCTGGAATTCGTTTTGCGTCGCGACATACGCCGATCGGCATGATGCTTGCAAGGATCCTGGGCCGATGGCCGTGGCGCAGCGAGGTGCGCTGACGCTTGGGAAAGACTGCGATGAACCGGGTGTGGTGCAAACGGTGCTGGTCATCGCTTGATGCGAAAACATTCCCGTCAGGCAAAGTTTGCGTCCCAAGTTGTGCGGTGCAGTTGCACTATTTCGAACCCGTGTTGAGGTTGGCCATCGATACCAACAATCCAAAAAGGGGAATCATGTGAAGAAGCTTCTACTTGCCGCTATCGCTGTGGCGTTGCTCTCCGGGTGCGCATTCAACGCAGAAACCGTTCAACTCAACCCAACGGTGCCAAGCTCGCACTCTTCGGAAGGTCAAGGCGTATCGGTTGCGGTGCAGGTTGTTGACGAGCGGGCGTCGCAATCGTTGGGCCATCGAGGGGGTGCTGGGGGCGCTGCGGCCGAAATTACGACGAACTCGGACGTCACGGCTGTCGTGTCGGAGCAGGTTACCCGTGCCTTGCAGAACGATGGCTTCACGGTGCTGGGGCCAAACGCCCAGGGCAACGCAAATCTCACCGTCGAGGTGAGATTGCTCAACTATTCGACGTCGGTAGGTTTCTGGACCGGCGGCATCCAGATCGAGGCAACGTTGGAGGCGAAAGCACAGAAGTCTGGCAAGAGTTTCGAACAGATGTACAGGATAAAGAACGAGCAACGGGTTGTTGTCGTTCCTACGGCAGACAAGAATGCCGAGTGGATCAATCAGGCGCTTAGTGAAGCCATCACGAAACTGGTCACCGACCCGAAGCTATTGGCGTTTCTTGCTGGCTGACGATTCGATCAACAGGACGCTCGCCCGCTACGCGGGTGGCGTCCGTTCCCTCAGCCGACAGGCCTCAGTGCGCCAGGAACAACTCGCCGATCGTGAGCGCGAGCGGGTAAGGCTTGAAGTGGTTGCGGTTACTCAGGATCACTACGGTGACGTGCTGCCTGGGCCAACGGATGATCACGTTGCGGAAGCCCTGGCTTTCGCCCGAGTGCCATTCCGTGTCGCCGCTGAGGCGCCAGCCGAAGCCGTAGTCGGTGTCGGGGTCGGCGATGGGATCCTTCGGCGTGAACGCGAGCTTGCGTGAGTCGGCGTCGAGCAGCTTGTCGGTGTAGAGCGCCGCGTCCCATTTCGCGAAGTCCTGGATGTTCGAGTAGATGCCGCCGTCGCCGCGCGTGGCGCTGGTGACATCCTGGTCGGTGCGCGTCCACTTGCCATTGATCAGGCTGTAGCCGTAGGCGCGATTCGCGGGCTTCGGGCCGCGGTGGTGTTCGTACAGCAGCGTGTGATCCATGCCCAGCGGCTGGAAGATGCGTCGCTGCATGAAATCGGCAAGGTCCATGCCCGACACGCGCTGCACGATCAGGCCCAGCAGCACGTAGCCGCCGTTGCTGTAGCGGTGCGCACTACCGGGCTGGAAGTACAGGCGATCCTGCGACGCGATCATGCGTAGTACGTCGTTGTCGTCGATCTGGGCGGTCTGGGTCGGCGGAATCAGATCTTCGTAATCGATGAGGCCGCTGGTATGGGTCAGCAGGTTTTCGATCGTGATCTTTGCATCGCTGGCCGGAAGCTCCGGCAGGTACTTGCGGATCGGGTCGGAGAGTTTCAGTTTGCCGTCCTGCTTCAGCAACAGGATGCTCGCGGCGGTGAATTGCTTGGTCACCGACGCGAGCCGGTAGTTGGTTTCGGGGCCGGCCTTGGTGTGTTCCTCGAGGTTGGCGTAGCCGTAACCGCGCTCGATGACGGGCTTGCCGTCCTTCACCACCAGCAGCGATGCGCCGGGCACGTCGCCCGTGTAGCGGCTCATCAGCGCGTCGATCTGGGCCTGGTGGGGGGCTTGCGCGGCGGCTGCCGTCAGTGACAGCGAGGCGAGTGCGAAGAGGGCGAACGGTTTGCGTGTCATGGTCGAATCTCCGAATGGCCAGAACCCTTCAAGAACCGGACGTCATCCCCGCGAAAGCGGGGATCCAATTTGACTGCAAAAGCCACCGATTCCGGATCGCCGCTGCGCGGCGTCCGGAATGACGAAATAATCGCGTCGCGATCCTGGGACGGGTTCCCCTCATTGAACGGGTACGTCGTAAAGCGTGGTCGGCGGTGGGTGCATGGTGAAGGTGTAGTGCCACCACTCTTCGGAGTAATTCTCGAAGCCCTGCGCGGCCATCGCGTGCAGCAGCCGTTCGCGGTTCGCGTGCTGCGCGGCGGTCGCATCGGGCGAATCGGTGTGGGCCAGCGGGTCGAACAGGTCGAAGTGCGTGCCCATGTCCAGCGGCTTGCAGTGCCGGTCGTGCGCGTCGCATTGCATCATCGTGAGGTCGACGGTCGCGCCGCGGCTGTGGCCCGACACCGGCGCAATGTACTCGCCCAGCAGCTTGCTCTTGTCCACGTTGGGATAGTGCGCGGCCTTGGTGCTTGTGTCGGACAGGTCATGCGCCCAGCGCACGAACGCGGTGACCGCACGGGCAGGGCGGTAGCAATCCCAGATCTTCAGGCGCGCGTGCTGTTGGCGCAGCGCGTGCTCGACCCGCGCGAGCGCTTCGGCGGCCGGTTTCAGCAGGAAACACTTGGCGGCCTTGTAGCCGGGCACCGGTGCGCCGGTGAAGTTGTCGCTGCCCGCGTAATGGATGTTTTCGGCCATGTCGGGAACCAGCGAGCGGATGTCCACCATGCCTGCTTCGGCCATCGTCTTCGCGGGTGAGATTTGCGGTGGCGCGTCGGC
>DATEKI010000087.1:0-2383 GCA_035277545.1 Rhodanobacteraceae bacterium
GCCGGGAAGCTGCCCAGCGCCTCGCGCAAGGCAGTCAGGGCGGTTTCGGCCGCCTTGCGCGAGGCCGTATCCAGCACCAACCAACCGTTTTTCGAGTCCAGCCAAGCATTTAGCCGCGACGGCCGGACGAAGGCCTGGGGCAGCAAGGCGTCCAATACCTCCGCCTTGATGGCGCGGCGCTGGCGGCCGCCGACCGGGCGCCCGCGGCGTTCAGCTTCCTTGCGCAGCCGCTTGCCGAGTTCGGCGTTCACCACCGCGGCCGGCAGCAGTTTTTCTTCGCTGCCGAGGGTGACCAGGGTGGCCTTGCCAATCGTGTGGCTCAGCACTCCGGAATCGGGCCCGAACGGCGACACGAAACCGCGCGTGGATACTTCCAATGGGCCGCAGGCGCGCAGGGCGTGGTCGGCGAGGGCAGCGTCGAGATCCTTCAGCGATTTGGCGACGGACGAAGAGAAGCGGAACAGGGTGAGGTTGCGAAAAAACATTCGGAGAGCCGGGGATGGGGGGTCGGTTGTGGGGGCGCAGGAACGAGGGTTCGGTGAAACGTGTGCGTCGGGCTTGCGCCCCGCTACCCGTCCCCCGCCTCGCTCGATAGCCAATCGTGAGCATCCGGCTGCACCGTCTCACCGCGCGAGCCGAGCGATGCGAAATCGAACAGTTCGGCATCGGCAAGGTGCGAAGGCGCGACGTGCGCCAGCGCGCGGAACATGATTTCGTTGCGGCCGGGATGTTCACGCTCCCACGCGTCCAGCATCCGCCGCACCTGCCTGCGCTGGAGGTTTTCCTGCGAACCACACAGGTTGCACGGGATGATCGGGAACGCGCGCGCGGCGGCATATTCGGCGATCTCGGCTTCGCGGCAATACGCGAGTGGCCGGATCAACAGGTGCTTGCCGTCGTCGGACAGGAGTTTGGGCGGCATCGCCTTCAACGTACCGCCATGGAACAGGTTCAGGAAAAACGTCGCGAGAATATCGTCGCGGTGATGGCCCAGCGCGATCTTGTTGAAACCCTCGCGTTCCGCGAATGCGTACAGCGCGCCGCGCCGCAGCCGCGAGCACAGGCTGCACAGGGTCTTGCCCTCGGGCACCACGCGCGTGACCACGCTGTAGGTGTCCTGTTCGACCACGTGGAACGGCACGCCGCGTTCGCGGCAGTAGTCGGGAATCACGTGCCCGGGAAAGCCGGGCTGCTTCTGGTCGAGGTTCACCGCGGCCAGTTCGAACCGCACCGGCGCTTTCGCCTGCAGCGACAGCAGCAGGTCCAGCAGCGTCCAGGAATCCTTGCCCCCGGACAGGCACACCATCACGCGGTCGCCGTCCTCGACCAGGTTGTAGTCGGCAATCGCGCGGCCGACCGCGTGGCGCAGGCGTTTGGCCAGCCGCGCGGCTTCGTGCGCCTGCTTGCGATCGGGGGAATGGAGGCGTTCGATGGCCGGCATGAACTGGCCAGTTTAGCGCGCCCGGTGGCGGCGCTACACTGCCGCCATGCAGCCCGACAACGACCCCGCCACGCTGGTCCGGCGCCTGACCGAATTGCGCGAGGAACACCGTGACCTTGATGTCGCGATCACCAGACTGGCGGGCGATCCGGGTTGCGATCAGTTGCAGCTGAGCCGCCTGAAAAAGCGCAAGCTCAAGCTGAAGGACATGATCGCGTATTTCGAGAACAAGCTGATTCCCGATCTCGATGCTTGAGGGCATGACCGCAAGAGCCATCCCCTTCGTCGAGCTTCGCGCGCAACGCGGAGTGATGCGCGGCGCGAAGCCGGTCATGGGCGGCAGCCATGGCGCTTGAGCCCGTCGTTCTGCAAAACGACTTCGTCGCGCTGGAGCCGCTGACGCTCGACCACCTCGCCGGCCTGGAACAGGCCGCGGCCGACGGCGAACTGTGGAATCTGCGCGTCACCTATGTGCCGCCGCCGGGGGCGATGCGTGCCTACGTCGAAGCGGCGTCGGCGATGCAGGCCAACGGCGATTCGCTTCCGTTCGCGGTGCGCGACAAGCGCGACGGCGCGATCGCGGGCAGCACGCGCTACTACGACTTCAAGCCCGACGTGCCGCGCATCCTGATCGGCTACACGTGGTACGGCGCGGGCCGCCAGCGCACGCACGTCAACACCGCCTGCAAACTGTTGTTGGCGGGGCACGCCTTCGACACACTCGGTTGCGCGGCGGTCGGCTGGGAAACCGACATTTTGAATACACGCTCGCAGCAGGCCATCGAGCGCCTCGGCGCGCACCGCGACGGCGTGCTGCGGCAGCACAAGCTGCGCCACGACGGCACGATCCGCGACAGCGTCGAGTATTCGGTCATCGCGGCCGAATGGCCGGCGATGCGCAGCCGGCTTACGTCGAAGCTTGCCCGCTGACGGATGCTTCCG
>DATEKI010000088.1:0-31380 GCA_035277545.1 Rhodanobacteraceae bacterium
GCGTACACGCCCGCCGCCGATGTGTTCTCGAAATCATCGGTGACGATTTCGTTGATCCTGCCGAGCCCGACGCCCGCGGCGTCGAGCCGCAGCGATTCGACATTCGGCAACCGCCCTATCGCGCTGATGACCTGGTCGTACGGTCCGTGCGGTGCATGGTCCGAACAATCCAGCCAGAGTCCTCTTGCATCGCGATGCACGCCGCGCACCGTGCAGCCCTCGTGGTGATGGATGCCTTCCGCACGCATCATGCCGCCCAACTCGTGACCGAGGTCCGCATCGAAGTGCGTCAGCAACCCGCGCCGCGTGATCAGTTCCACCCCGGCGCCCAGCGCGCGCAGCACGCCTGCCAGTTCCACGCCGATGTAGCCGCCGCCGATGATCCCGACCCGCGCCGGCAGCGCGTCCAGCTTGAAGAAACCATCGGAATCGATCGCGAGCTCGCCGCCCGGCAGTCCGAGTGGACGCGGACGCGAACCCGTCGCGATCACGACGTGCGGTGCGCGGTATTCCGCACCATCCGCATGCAAGGTATGCGCGTCCGTGAAATGCGCCGGCGCGGATACGTGGTTGATGCCGAGTTCGCGCAGGCGGTTCGCGTACGACGTTCGCGAACGCAGCACGTAAGCCTCGCGATGGCCAACGAAGGCGCCCCAATCCAGCGCGCCGGGCGCAACGTCGAACCCGACCGCCCGCGCCATCCGTTGCCCTTCGGCCAATTCCGCCGCGTACCACATCGCCTTCTTCGGCACGCAACCGCGGTTGACGCAGGTGCCGCCCAATTCGTGCGGCTCGAACAGCGTCACCTTCGCGCCATGCCGCGCCGCGCGAATCGCGGTCGCCAGCCCGCCCGAGCCGCCACCGATCACCAGCAAGTCCGACTGTGTCGCCATGACGATTCCGTTTGCCAGAACCCACCCAAGATCGGGGTTGCGTGCCCGCGAATCAACCGCCGGCGCGCGCGATTCATCGCGACGGGAGCATCCTGTCGATTCCGGGCGCCCCCGTTCGTCGCCATCATGAGCAGGACAGAATGAAGCGCCGTCCCGCGGATTCCCGCCGCCATCCATGAAGAGGATCGAGACATGCCAAGCGCCCACGCAGCAAGGAACATCGCCGTTTGCCTCTGGTTCGACGGCCAGGCCGAGGAAGCCGCGAACTTCTACGCCAGGACCTTTCCGGATTCGCACGTGGATGCCGTGCACCGCGCGCCGGGCGACTACCCGGAGGGCAAGCAGGGCGACGTGCTGACGGTGGAATTCACCGTGCTCGGCATGCCGTTCCTCGGCCTGAACGGCGGGCCGCAGTTCAAGTTCGACGAAGCGGTGTCGTTCCAGGTCTACACGCGTGACCAGGCCGAGACCGATCGCCTGTGGAACGCGATCACCGGCAACGGCGGCGCGGAGAGCGAATGCGGCTGGTGCAAGGATCGCTTCGGCCTGTCCTGGCAGATCACGCCGCGCGCGCTGATGGACGCGTTCACCGACCCTGATCGCGCCGCCGCCAAACGCGCCTTCGACGCCATGATGACGATGCAGAAGATCGACATCGCCAGGATCGAGGCGGCGCGGCGCGGGTGATCGTGCGCAGGGCGCAAGCGGGCACCGCGCAGCAGCGCAACCCGCCTCGTGGCAACGCGAACGGCGGGATTCACCCGGACAAGTCCGGGTGGCTCCCGCCCTAGAAGATCACGCAAACGGATCGCGCAGCACGATGTTGGCGTCGCGATCAGGGCCGGTACTGACGATCGCGAGCGGGCAGCCGGCGAGTTCTTCGAGTGCGCGGAGATACGCACGCGCGGCGGGCGGCAGCTTGTCCCACTCGGTGACGCCGTGGGTGGATTCGCTCCAACCAGGGAATTCCAGGTACACCGGCGTGCATTCCTTCCAGCCCTCGGCGTCGAGCGGCGCATACTCGGTGCGCTTGCCGCGGTATTCGTAGGCGATGCACACCTTCAGCTTTTCCATGCCGTCGAGCACGTCGAGCTTGGTGATGCACAGGCCCGAGATGCCGTTGATCAGCACCGCGCGCTTCAGCGCCACGATGTCCATCCAGCCGCAACGGCGCGGGCGCCCGGTGGACGCGCCGAATTCGTCGCCGGTCTTGCGGATGTGTTCGCCGATCGCGTCGTCGAGCTCGGTCGGGAACGGTCCGCCGCCGACGCGGGTCGCATAGGCCTTGGCGATGCCGAGCACGTAGTCGATGTAGTCGGCGCCCACGCCGGCGCCGGCCAGCGCTCCGCCGGTGGTGGTGTTGGACGACGTGACGTACGGATAGGTGCCGTGGTCGATGTCGAGCAATGCACCCTGCGCGCCTTCGAACAGCACACGTTCGCCGTTGCGACGCAGGTCGTGCAGGATGCCTGAAACGTCGGACTTCATCGGCTCGACGTATTCGCCGAAGGCGATCGCTTCATCCAGCGTCTTCTGGCAATCGACGGCTTCCGCGTTGAGGTATTTGGTGAGCACGAAGTTGTGGTAGTCCATCACTTCGCGCAGTTTTTCGGCGAGTTCCTTCGGGTAACTCAGGTCGGCGACCCGCACGCCGCGGCGCGCGACCTTGTCTTCGTACGCCGGGCCGATGCCGCGTCCGGTGGTGCCGATGGCGCCCGCGCCCGCGGCCTTCTCGCGCGCCTGGTCCAGCGCGATATGGTACGGCATGATCAGCGGCGTCGCCGGGGAAATCTTGACGCGCGAGCGCACCTCGACACCGTTGGCCTCAAGTTCCGCGATTTCCTGCTTGAGTGCGGCCGGCGACAGCACCACGCCGTTGCCGATCAGGCACAGCGCGCCCTCGCGCAGGATGCCCGACGGGATCAGGTGCAACACGGTCTTCTTGCCCTTGATCACCAGCGTGTGGCCGGCGTTGTGGCCGCCCTGGAAACGCACCACCGCGCCGATGTCCTGCGTCAGCAGGTCGACGATCTTGCCTTTGCCTTCGTCGCCCCACTGGGCTCCGAGGATTACGACTGACTGTCCCATGATGTTCTCGCTTCGATGTCGTGTTTCGTTGTGGGGCGACGATCGGTGACCAGGCTCGATCATCCTGATCTCGCCAAGTCACCCGGCCCTCGGCTCCTGCCTCGGGCGCTCACGCCTGCGCGGACTGCCACTGGCAGTCCGGAAGCGCAGTCGCTCGCCCCCACTGGGCTCCGAGGATTACGACTGACTGTCCCATTGTTTTTCGCCTGATGTGATGTTTGGTTCGGGGCGACGGCGAAACACATCCCGCTATGGTTTTTTCGATGTCGCGCCGTCACCCGCGGCACCCGCATCGATCGCCTGCATGAACGGCGAGCCCTTGTCGAGCACGACGACCGCGCCGCCATTGCTGAAACTCTTGCGCCAGGTGTCGAGGCTGCTCCAGTAACGAAAGAACTGCGGGTCTTTCGCCGACGCCGCCGCGTAGATTCTCGCCGCGTCGGCATCACCGCCGCCACGCACGGCCGCCGCGGCCTGGTTGGCGGCTGCGAGCACCTGCTCGTTGTCCGCATTGCCTTGCGCGCGGATGGTGGCCGCTTCGGCTTCGCCTTGCGCGCGTGCGGCACCGGCGGCGGCTTGTGCTTCGGTGGTCATGCGCTTGTACACGGATGCCAGCGCTTCCTCGGGCGGCAACACGCGGCCAATGCCGATACCCAGCACCTCGACGCCCAGCTTGCCGCGCAGGTCCGCAGCCACGTCGCTGCGCACTTTCGCGCCCATGCCATCGCGCGTCGCGGCCAGCAACTCGGACAAGTCGTTGTCCGCAACCTCGCTGCGCAAGGCATCCCTGATCAGCGGCTCCATCTGCTGCAGGGCCTGCAACTCATCGCCGGAGGTTGCATTGAAATACGTTGCGGGGTCGGCGATCCGCCAGCGCACATGGAACCCCACCCGCACGGCGTGGCCATCGCGGGTCTTGCAGTCGCCAGGCTCGGCCTGCGAAATGATTTCGCGCGTGTCGTACACACCCACGTCCTGCAGGAACGGCAACTTGAGGTGCAGGCCCGGGCCGACGCCGGATGCTTCGACACGGCCAAACCGCGACAGCGACGCCGCGTGGCCTTCGCCCACGACATAAATGCTGTTGGCGAGCAGCAGCGCCAGCACGATGATCACGATGGGGATGGCGTACTTCATTCAGTCGCTCCCGTCCACGCCCGGCCCGGAAGTGACCGGCCCGGCCGATGATGCGGGTGGAACAGGTTGCGTCGACGCCGAGGCAGGCGCGCTGCTGCCTGAACCTGCGGGCGCCGCCTGGGGATGTTGCACCGGGAACTGCACGATCACGCTGCCCGAGCCGGTGTTGACCACCACGTGGTTCTTGGCGAGTACGTCACGCATGGTATCCAGCCACAGGCGGTGCCGGGTGACCTGCGGCGCGGCCTGGTATTGCGGAAGGACCTGGCCAAAGCGCGCAACCGCCGCGTTCGCCTCGGCGACGGTTTGGCGGCGATAGGCTTCGGCGTCGGCCTTGATGGAGGCGGCCTGGTCCTTCGCCTTGAGTTTGCTGCCCGCCACTTCCGCGCGTGCCGCGGCCTGCACCGTCGCGCCATTGTCACGTGCCGCGGAGATGGCGTCGAAGGCCGGCTTCACGTCCGACGGCACGCTGATGCCTTGCACGACGACGTCGCTCACGGCCACGCCGATGTCGGTGCCCGCCATCGAATCCCGCACCTGCGCGAGGATGTCCGCGCCGAGTTTCTTGCCATCGGTGCGTCCGGGCGGGCATGGCAGGTCCAGGTCATCGACCAGGCATGGCAGCGTGCGCGAACCCACAGCTGCGCGGGCGGCTGCGGTGGCTGCATCCCGCACCACCTGCTCGGCGTCGCGCGTGGCGAACAGGAATCTGCGCACGTCGGTGATCTTGTAGTGGACGTTGTATTCCACCACCACCAGTTGTCCGTCCCCAGTGAGCAGGCGCGCCTCGTCGCCGACGGTGCGCGCATGGCCGACGTCGATTTTCAGGACCCGGTCGATCGGCGAAGGCAGGCGCAGGTGCAGCCCCGGCTGCAGCACCCGCTCGAAGCGGCCGAAGCGCGTCAGCACACCGACCTGCTGGGCGCCGATGGAGGTCCATCCTCCGATCACGAACCACAGCACGATCAACAGGACGATCAGCGCGACGACGCCCAGCGGACCGCGGCCGAACGGCCCGAGACCGCGCCGGAATGTCCTGAGCCACGCATCCAGGTCCGGGCCCTGGCCGCCCTGCCCCGGCCCCCACGGCTCGCGGCCGCGGGACTCGCGCGGTTTTTCGCCGGGTTCCTTCCAGGGCATCTCGGGACAGCCTCGGGGTTGTGGGAAAGGATTGCGCCCGGATTCGGCGCAAACGGTGAATTCTACCATCCTTGCGCGATCATCCCTGCTCGCGGCATCACCGGATCACCCCGCGGGAAGAAACCTTCCGGGGTCGTGCACACCACCACGGCCATCCATGACCCGATTTCCGTGACGGCCGCTTCGGGTGCAGCATCAACCGGTGTCACGCTGCATTGAGCCATTCGCGCAGCAGCTGCGCATCGTCGCCACGTACGTCGCCGGCCAGCGGCAACAGGAGGTCGCGTGGCGCATCGATGTCGAGGCACCAGCCATCCTCGTCGTAGCGTTCGGATTTCACCGCGCCGAGTTCGATCAGACGCGCGCGCAAGCGTCCGGCGCGGGGCGGCAGCCGCAATTCGGCGTGCACGCGTGTGCCCGCAAGACGCTCACTGATTGCCTGACGCAAAAGATCGAGGCCGGCACCGCTCGCGGCCGACAGCCATACGGCGACCGGCGCGCCTCCTGCATCGCGGTCGATGCGCGGTGCGGCATCCAGCAAATCGATCTTGTTGAACACCGTCAGCTGCGGCACGTCGTCCGCGCCGATCTCGTCCAGCACGCCGTTGACCACACCGATCAATTCATCGCGCTCGGGATCGGCAGCGTCGGTGACGTGGAGCAGCAGGTCGGCGTCGCGCGCTTCGGAAAGCGTCGCACGGAACGCCGCCACGAGATCGTGCGGCAATTCGCGGATGAAGCCGACCGTGTCGGCCAGTACCGCAGGCCCTGATTCGAGGCCATCCAGCCGCCGCACGGTGGGATCGAGCGTCGCGAACAACTGGTCGGCGGCGTACACTGCACCGCGCGTGACACTGTTGAACAACGTGGACTTGCCGGCGTTGGTGTAGCCGACCAGCGCGACGCGCGGCAGCGTGTTGCGCAAGCGCGCGCGGCGCTGCTGATCGCGCTGCACGCCGACCTTGTCGATGCGCTTCTGCAATTGCTCGACGCGCTTCTGCAGCAGGCGGCGGTCGGTTTCCAGCTGGGTTTCGCCGGGACCCCGCAGGCCGATCGAACCGCCGCGCTGGCGCTCCAGGTGCGTCCATCCGCGCACCAGCCGCGTCGCCATGTGCTTCAACTGCGCGAGTTCGACTTCGAGTTTGCCTTCGTGCGATTGCGCACGCTGCGCGAAGATATCCAGGATCAGCGCGGCGCGGTCGATCACGCGCGCGGAAAAATGTTTCTCCAGGTTGCGTTCCTGCACCGGCGTCAGTGCGTGGTCCACCAGAACGAGGTCGGCACCAAGGTCGCGCACCCTGGCCTGCACCTCGTCGGCCTTGCCGGTGCCGATGTAGAACCTGGGGTTGGGCGCATCGACACGCGCGTGCACGGTGCCGAGGATGTCGGCACCGGCGGATTTCACGAGTTCCGCGAATTCCTCCGCACGGCGCGCGGCCGCGCCATTGCCGGTGTACGGCAACACCAGCAGTGCGCGTTCGCCTCGCTTTTCCCGTTCGAACACTAGGGCCTGTTGACACTCTGCCAAGCGGAGCGCGTTGCTTCCGCAGCGGTTGCGAGACGAGGCGCGCGCCGCAGCGCCAGGGTGGTTCTCTGGTCAAGGCGCGCGCCGATGGATGGCGGCCGCTGCGGAGCAACCCTTCGGGCCGGGGCCCTTTGCCCGCATCGCTGCGTCATCGCTCGTCTATGTATCGACATACGTCTTCCTCACTCTTCCTTGCCCTGCAGGCAAAGGGCCGGCGGCGCGCCCACTTGGCAGAGTGTCAGCAGGCCCTAATCCTGCGCCGGCGATTCGGCATCTTCCTGGCTGGTGTCGTCCGCACCGACCTTGACCGCGCGGCTGGGCACCACGGTCGAGATGGCGTGCTTGTACACCATCTGGCTGACCTGGTTGCGCAGAAGCACCACGAATTGGTCGAACGATTCGATGACGCCCTGCAATTTGATCCCGTTGACGAGATAGATCGCAACCGGCACGCGCTCGCGGCGCAGGGCATTCAAGAACGGGTCCTGCAACGATTGGCTTTTGGACATTTTTATGGCCTTCCGATTCCGGTTTCCCGCACGGTTTCCCTCGCGGAATCAGATGGTAGCGCAGAACGGCGCGCTTTGGGCCGTTTTCAAGCCCCGCGGATGCCCAAAAACAGCGCCACGGCAGAGGCAACAAATTCGCCGCAGCCGGATGCTCCGGGATCGAACGCGCGCGCATCCAGCTCGCTCCGCAGCCATGTCGCCTGCCGCTTGGCGAGTTGCCGGGTCGCGTCGATCGCGCGCCGGCGAAATGCCTCCGGCGACCCCTGGCCACCGAGGAAATCCCAGGCCTGGCGATAACCCACTGCACGCAGCGCCGGCAAATCGGCGTGCAAGTCACCGCGTGCGTGCAGGCGCTTCACTTCGTCGAGGAAACCGGCCGCCAACATCGCATCGAAACGTTCGGCGATGCGCTCACGCAACACGTCGCGATTCGCCGGAACCAGCGCGAGCTTCAGGACGCGGTACGGAAACCGCTGCATCGTTCGTGCGGCGGCATGCAACGCGGTGAGCGTTTCGCCGGTCAAGTCGATGACTTCCAGCGCGCGCTGGATGCGTTGCGCGTCGCGGGGCCGGATGCGCGCGGCGGCTTCGGGATCGCGTCGCGCCAACCGTGCGTGCAGCGCGGGCCAACCGTCGCTTTCCGCTTCCGCGCCCAGGCGTGCGCGCACTTCGGCGTCGGCCGATGGCAGCGCGGAAAGCCCGTGTTCCAGCGCACGGAAATACAGCCCTGTGCCACCGACCAGCATTGGCACCTTGCCGCGCGCGGTGATGTCGCGCATCGCGGCCAGGGCGTCATCGCGGAACTGCGCGGCAGAATACGGCTCGCAAGGATCGCGGATGTCGACCAGCGCGTGCGGGTAACGCCGCAAGGTGTCCGCATCGGGCTTGGCGGCGCCGATGTCCAGGCCACGGTAAACCAGTGCGGAATCGACGCTGACGAGTCCGAGCGGGAAGCGATCCGACAGTGCACATGCCAACGCGGTCTTGCCGGTGGCCGTCGGGCCCATCAGGAAGATCGCGGGTGGACGTCGGTCGATGGCGTGTGCCGGCATGCGCGGATTGTACGTTCGGCCGCACTGCGTGCCCGCCGCGGACGCCTATAATGCGAAGGATCACCACCAAGCAAGGCACCGACATGCCGAACATGATGAGGGCGCTGGTCAAGCGCGACGCCGCGAAGGGCATCTGGATGGACGAGGTGCCGGTGCCGGAATACGGACACAACGACGTGCTGATCGAGGTCGAAAAGACCGCGATCTGCGGCACCGACCTGCACATCTACAACTGGGACCAATGGGCACAACGGGTGATCAAGCCCGGTCTCGTGATCGGCCACGAGTTCGTCGGCAAGATCGTCGCGCTGGGCAGCGAAGTACGCGGCTATCGCGTGGGCCAGCGCGTCTCCGCCGAGGGCCACATCACCTGCGGCATGTGCCGCAACTGTCGTGCCGGGCGCCCGCACCTTTGCCCGAACACGGTCGGCATCGGCGTGAACCGCAACGGCGCCTTCGCGCAGTACATCGCGATGCCGCAATCCAACCTGTGGCCGGTGCCGGACCAGATCCCCTCGTCGCTGGCCGCGTTCTTCGACCCCTATGGCAACGCCGCGCACTGCGCGCTGGAATACGACCTGATCGGCGAGGACGTGCTGATCACGGGCGCGGGCCCGATCGGCGTGATCGCGACCGGCATCGCGCGCCACGTTGGGGCGCGCAACATCGTGGTTACCGACGTCAACGACTACCGCCTGAAGCTCGCTGCCGACATGGGCGCGACGCGCGTGGTCAACGTTTCGAAGCAGCCGCTGCGCGATGTACTTGGCGAATTGCACATGGAAGGCTTCGACGTGGGCCTCGAGATGTCGGGCAATCCGCGCGCGTTCAACGACATGCTCGACTGCATGTACCACGGCGGCAAGATCGCGCTGCTCGGCATCCTGCCCAACGGTTCCGGCATCGACTGGGACAAGGTGATCTTCAAGGGCCTCACCCTGCACGGCATCTACGGCCGGCGCATGTACGAGACCTGGTACAAGATGACGCAGATGCTGCTGACCGGCTTTCCGTTGCAGAAGGCGCTGACCCACCAACTCGCGATCGACGACTTCCAGCAGGGCTTCGACCTGATGGCGTCTGGCGAGTGCGGCAAGGTGGTGTGCAGTTGGTAATCGGCAGTCACGTCGACGAACGCCGAGCATCCGGCTCAAGGAGACAGGCCGCCAGCGCGAGCGTCGGCAGTGGCTGAATCGCCAAGCCGCTGCACCGGGTCGTTCGCCGGCGCTCGCCACATGGCGTCATGCCGGGATGAACGTTGCGGCATTTCATGTTCACCAACCTGCGTCTTCCCAAGCATGTGCAAACGCCAACGCTGCGGGTATCCGCCGCAAGTTGATTTCCCCTGGAACTGAACGGTGCATGGCAGCTGAAGCGATGCCGCATCGCCGCGTTCGCGTGATCTGCGTAAACTTCAAGCCGTCGGTCGGGATCGGCCGACAAAAGTGCCGCTGACCCTCACTTTTTGTTCCTGACGCAATCGGGACATCGACCACGTGAACGACCTGAAGGCATCGGCGGGCTCCCTTTTCGCGAAAGCACGCGACAAGGCGGAACAGCTGTATCGCTCGCACAAGGCGCGCAAGACCGCGCTGATCGTCGCGATCGTGCTGGTGGTGTATGGGCTGCTCGGATTCTTCGCCGCGCCGCCGATCATCCGCGCGCAGATCCAGAAACACGCAAGCGCGGCCCTTGGCCGCGAGGTGACGGTCGGTCACGTGCGCTTCGATCCGTACACGCTGCGCCTGCAACTCGACCAGTTGCAGGTTGCCGGCCGCGCGGGCCAGCCACCCTTCATCACCGTCGAACGGGCCGTCATCAACGCCTCGTGGACATCGTTGTTCCGGATGGCGCCGGTGCTGGATGTGCTGGAACTGCACGACCCGCGAATCCGCGTCGCGCGCACCGCACCGGGACAGTTCAATTTCAGCGACATCCTCGAACGGCTTGCGGCAGAGCCCTCCGGCTCCGGGTCGCCGTTCCGCTATTCGGTCTCCAACATCACGGTACGCGGTGGCGCGGTCGGTTTTGCCGACGCGGTCACGCACTCGACGCACCAGATCACAGACATCGATATCGGCATCCCGTTCCTCGCCAACCTGCCCCGCGACGCCGACATCTACGTGCAGCCGCTACTGGCGATGAACGTGGACGGCAGTCCGCTGCGGATCACGGGCAACACCAAGCCCTTCGCCAACAGCCGCGAGTCGGACATCACCTTCACCCTGCGCCGCCTGGACCTGCCGCGTTACCTCGCCTACGCGCCCACGCCCCTCCCCTTCAGCATTCCCGCCGGATTCCTAAGCGGCAACCTGACGCTGCACTTCGCTGCGACCACCACGACGCCGCAGCTGCGGCTGTCGGGCAACCTGCTGTTCGACAATCTCACGCTCGACAGCAACCAGAAGCAGTCGATCCTGATCTTGAAGCAGGGCAGCATGCAGCTGACCGACATCGAACCGCTGCTGTCGCGCTACGGCTTCGGTGCGATCCGGCTGGACGGCGCGCAGCTCTGGTACACGCAGACGGGTGTCGGGCACAGCAACCTCGACAGCCTGTTGGCGCCGTCCAGGCCTTCCGCCACGCCGGCGCAGCCCACGGACTTGCGTATCGCGTCGCTGGCGCTCACCGACAGCACCTTCCATTACGCGGATGCCGACAAGCACACCCTCGACCTCGACCAGCTGCACGGCAACATCGCGGGGCTCAGCCTCACGGCTGCGCCGCCGGCGAAGCTCGACCTCGCGGGCCAGCTTGACGGTGGCGGCATCGCGGCCAGGGGCACGCTGGACCTCGCGGCTTCGAAACTCGCCGCCGCGTTGACGCTGCAAAACGTCGGGCTTGCACCCCTGCAAGGCGTGGCGGGGATGCCGCTGGACGGGCACACCGCGGACGGCAAGCTTTCGGCTGCCGGCAACGTGAAGCTCGACTGGGCCAAGGCACTCAACGTCCAGCTTACGAAAGCGCAGGCCAGCGTGGCCGACTTCGCGCTGACGCCGCGCGGCAAGGATGGCGCCGCACCCATTGCGTGGCAGAAGCTCGATGCCACGCTGGATGCCTTCGACCTCGCCACGCAGACCGCGACGCTAAGCGCCGTGACGGCCGATGGCCTGAAGCTTGACGTGCAACGCCTGGCCGACAAGCGCATCAACCTGCTGCAGCTGTTTGCTTCACCCGCGCAACACGGTGCCCGTGGAAAACCGTCACCGTGGCACTGGTCGGTCGCGCACGTCGGCTTCAAGAATTCCGCGGTTGCGTTCACCGATGACGCCGCCGGCCCCAAGCCCGTCAAGGTGCAACTCGACAAGCTGGATGGCAGCCTCGGAAAACTCGACGACAAGCTGGACGCGGCCAGCCCGGTCAAGCTCGCGGGTGCGATCGGGCGCGGCACCTTCAATCTCGCCGGCACCCTGCGTCCGTCGCCGCTGGAAGCCGACCTGCAGGTGGAAACCAAGCGTCTGGGCATCGCGGACCTGGAGCCGTACATCGGCGTGCCACTGAACGTCACCCTGTCGCGCGCGCAGATCACCAGCCACGGCAAGCTGCACTACGACGCGCGCGGCGCAACGCCCCAGATCGCCTACCGGGGCGATGCTTCGCTCGACAATGTCAGCATCCAGGACAAGCTGACGGGCGACGATTTCCTGCGCTGGCGCACGCTGGCTGCTTCCAACCTCGACGCCAATTACGGGCCGGGCACGCCACGCGTCACGATCGGCAACCTCGCGCTCACTGCGTTCTACGCGCGCATGATCATCAACGCGAACGGACGTTTGAACGTATCCGACGTGATCGCCAATCCAGCGGCGCAGCCGGTCTCGGTGACGCGCGCGAACGTGAATGTCGCTGCGGCACCCAGCCCGGCCACCGTCAGTACTGCGGCCACCACCCCAAGCACGGCACCCGCAGCAGCCGGCACCGCGGCCCCCGCGACGCCGAGCGCGCCACCGGCTGCCGACATCCGCATCGGCGGCATCACGCTGGCGTATGGCCAGTTGAACTACACCGACGATTTCATCAAGCCCAACTACACCGCCAACCTGACGAAGCTGCACGGCAAGATCGGCGCGTTCGGCACGCAGGCCAACGCCGCGCCCGCTGCCATCACGCTGGAAGCGGCGTTGAACGACAACGCGCCGGTCGCGATCAACGGCACCATGAACCCGCTGCAGCCGGAAGCGCAGCTCGACGTCACCGGCAAGGCCGAGGGCGTCGAACTGGCGCGCGTGAGCACCTATGCGACCCAGTACACCGGCTATCCGATCACGGGTGGCGAGCTGACCGCGAACGTCCACTACATGCTGGACCAGCGCAAGCTTTCCGCCGACAACCATTTCTTCATCACCCAGCTCACCTTTGGCGACCGCGTGGAAAGCCCCGGCATCCGGCACCTGCCGGTGAAACTGGCGGTTGCGCTGCTGAAGGACTCGCAGGGCAACGTCAACATCGACCTGCCCGTGTCGGGCTCGCTGGACGACCCGCAGTTCAGCATCGGCGGCCTGGTGTGGCGTGCATTCGTGGGCCTGATCGGCAAGGCCGTCACGGCGCCGTTCCGGCTGCTCAGCGCGGCCTTTGGCGGCGGCCACCACGAGGATCTCGACTACGTGGCATTCGCGCCGGGCTCGGCCGTGCTGGATGCCAACGCGCAATCGCGGCTGAAACAGATCGCGACCATGCTGCAGCAAAAGCCGGCGCTGAAGCTGCAGATCACCGGCCGCGTCGATCCGGCCAAGGACGTCGCTGGCCTGCGCAAGGTGACGGTGGACAATCTGATCCGCCGCGCCAAGGTGCAGGACACCGAAGGCAACCACGCCGACGTGTCCGATGCCGCGCTGGCGGCCGTCGAGATCACGCCGGATGAGTACACCAAGTACCTGAAGCGCGCGTACAAGACCGACGACTTCAAGGGCAAGCCGCGCGACTACCTGGGCCTCAAGCTGCCCAAGCCGCCCGAGATGCGCAAGCTGATGGCCGACGCCGTTCCGACCGACCAGAAGGCGCTGCAGGCGCTGGCCGAACGCCGTGCGGACGCGGTGCGCGCCTGGCTGGTGGCCGACAAGTTCGCCGGCAGCCGCATTGCCATCGAAGCGCCCAAGCTCAATGCCGAGGGCATCGATAGCGGCGAACCCACCACGCGGGCCCAGTTCGGCGTCGCGCAGTGACACAGCCGGGCAGGCGGCGCTTCACAGGGCGGCCACGCACGATCAAAATAAACCTTTGCCCCGATGGACCCCATCATGAGCTACCCCGGCCAGGCGCGCTACGCCAGCGAACTCCAATCCATCCGCGACAGCGGGTTGTACAAGGACGAGCGCGTCATCGCCTCGCCGCAGTCGGCCGAGATCACGCTGGCCGATGGCCGCAAGGTGCTGAACTTCTGCGCCAACAATTACCTCGGCCTCGCCGACCATCCACGCCTGATCGCGGCCGCGAAGAAGGCGCTGGACACGCATGGTTTCGGCATGGCTTCGGTCCGTTTCATCTGCGGCACGCAGGACCTGCACAAGCAACTCGAACACGACATCGCGAAGTTCTTCGGTACCGACGACGCGATCCTGTATGCCGCGTGTTTTGATGCCAACGGCGGCTTGTTCGAGCCGCTACTGGGCGAAGACGATGCGATCATCTCCGATGCGCTGAACCACGCATCCATCATCGACGGCGTGCGGCTGTGCAAGGCCAAGCGCTTCCGCTACGCCAACGGCGACGTGGCCGACCTCGAAAAACAACTGCAGGCAGCCGATGCCGCGGGCGCACGCACCAAGCTGATTTCAAGCGACGGCGTGTTCTCGATGGATGGCGTGGTCGCACCGCTGGACAAGATCACCCAACTCGCGAAGAAGTACAACGCGCTGGTGCACATCGACGAATGCCACGCGACGGGTTTCCTCGGCAAGACCGGTCGCGGTTCGGCCGAAGTACACGGCGTGATGGACAGGATCGACATTTTCACCGGCACGCTGGGCAAGGCGCTGGGCGGCGCGGTCGGCGGCTTCACCACCGGACGCAAGGAAATCATCGACATGCTGCGCCAGCGTTCGCGGCCGTACCTGTTTTCGAATTCATTGCCGCCGGCGCTGGTCGCGGCATCGATCGAAGTGTTGAAGATGCTGGACGAGGCCGGCGACCTGCGCGAAAAACTCGCGGAGAACACCAGGTATTTCCGCGAGGCCATGACGAAGGCGGGTTTCGAGATCAAACCGGGCAACCATCCGATCGTTCCGGTGATGACGCACGACGCCAAACTCGCGCAGGCGATGGCAGCCGGCCTGCTGGACGAGGGCATCTATGCGATCGGGTTCTTCTTCCCGGTGGTGCCGGAAGGCAAGGCGCGCATCCGCACGCAGATGTGCGCGGCGCACACGCGCGAACACCTGGATCGCGCGATCGCGGCGTTCACCAAAGTCGGGCGCAAGGTCGGGTTGCTGAAGGCTTGAGCTTGCCGTCCCGTTGTCGATTGCCGCCACTCTCGTCATTCCGACGCGGCGCAGCCGCAATCCGGAACCCAGTGCCTTGCAGCGAAGTGAAAATACGAGCCACTGGGTCCCGGCTTTCGCCGGGATGACGAGCAACCGTTTGGGCACGGTTGCCTGAAGCACTTGGCGTGAGAGGAGCGCCAACGTGCCCTGCCGATCATTGTTTCAGCAATTCGATCTTCCCGATCGCCCACAATCCCTGGCGCGGATCGCCGTTCGCGAACAAGCAAAGCGCGTGATGGCCGCTGGTGGCCGGGATATCCGCGGTCAACGTGGTTTGCAATTTCGTCTGAGCCGCCCTCGCCAGCGGCAACGTGGCAAGCAGCGGACCATCGCAGGAGTCCAGGTGAACCTGGAACTCGCCGGCCGGTGTCGCTTTCGGCCGCGTGACGACTTTCGCGTCGTCGGTCCACAACTGGAAATGCCATGGCAGGTTGCCGACGGTCAGCGCAATGCGCTCGATGCCATCGAGGGAAGCACCCTTCCATAACCAGCACATGTTCTCGATGTCGATCTTGTAGACCGGACGCAGTCCTTCGAGCGGCCGGTCGTCTTCCAGGCGCAACACGAGCTGGTCCTTGCAGGAATCAAGTTGATCGCTGTTGCGGGTGAGCAGCGCCGCCGCATCCACGACCTGCGTGCGCGGTGCGGCAAGCTCGAAGCGATCGGCCGTGAACGTGGCCGCGCGCAACGTGGTGGACCTGTCCGCCGGGAATGACAGCGGCTTGCCGTATGCCTTTGATGCGATGTTCGGCATCGCACCATCAGTGGTGTAACGGATCGTGCCGAAATCCGCCTGGTTCGACAGCGCCACTTCGATGCTTCCGGTCGCCCCGGTGCTCAATGCAAATGCCGGCGCGAACGCGCTGTCGGCGTATGCGATCCCCAGCGCACGATAACGTGCGAGTTCGGCCGGCATCCGTTCGAGAAATCCGTGCCAATCGTGTGCGGACGCTGGCGACCATGCGACTTCCGACAGCGCGGCGATACGCGGAAACACCGCATGCTGGACGCGCGCGAAGGTCGGCATGTACTCCGCCCACAGGTTGGCCTGCACCCCGAGGATGTGTCGGGCTTCGACGGCGGTCGCGCCGCCCGGCACGGGGTCATAATCGTAGACGTCCTTCAGCGATTCCACGTCGGGCCGGCCTGGCGGTTCGTCATGCAGGTCGGATTGATAGTGATCCAGGTACAACGTGGGCGACGACGACATCACCACGTCGTGGCCCTGTTGCAGCGCGGCCACTGCACCCGAGGGTTCGTGCCACGACATGACGATTGCGGATGCCGGTACCTTGCCGTGCAGGATCTCGTCCCAACCGACCGCCACGCGTCCGTGCCGCTGCAGATAATTGGCGACTTGCGTGGTGAACCACCCCTGCAACGCATCCATGTCCTTGAGCCCGAGTGCATGCATATGCGCACGCACCTCGGGTGAAGCATTCCATTGGTCCTTGGCGGCTTCATCCCCACCGATGTGGATGTACTTCGACGGGAACAGCGCCATCACATGGTCCATCACGTCATCGACGAACTTCAGGCTGCGCGCATCGGGTTTCAGCAACCAGGTGTTGATGCCCGAGTCGGTGGAAACGGGCGGCCGCTTGCCGGTGACGCCGAGCCACGGATAGGACGCGATGGCGGCCTGCGAATGGCCGGGAATGTCGATTTCCGGCACCACTTCGATGAAGCGTTCGGAGGCGTAATGGACGATGTCGCGCACCTCGGCATCGGTGTAGAAGCCGCAATACGGCTTGTCCGCGCCACCGGTCAGCGCCGCGTCAGGCCCCACCGCCTTGCGGCAGGCGCCGATCTTCGTCAATTCCGGGTACTCCGGGATTTCGAGGCGCCAGCCCTGGTCGTCGGTCAGGTGCCAATGCAGCACGTTCAACTTGTGCAGGGACATCCAGTCGATCAGCCTCTTGATGTCGGCGACATTCTGGAAATGCCGCGCCGAATCCAGCATCAGGCCGCGCCACTGGAAGCGCGGCCAGTCCCGGATGTGCACGGCCGGCACTTTCACCCCCGCTCCGGTACCGACGCCTGGCGTCAATAGTTGCCACAGCGTGGTGCTGCCGTAGTACAACCCCTCCGACGTGCGCGCAACCACCCGGATGCCGTCTGGCGAAACGTCCAGCGAATAGCCTCCGCGTTGCGCAACTTCGGCAGCGGGATCGAGCCGGAACATGATCGCGCGCTGCGGCGAAACGTTGCCGCCATGCTCGACGCGCAGCCGCAATGCACTGGTTTGCGCAAGCGTGTCGACGAAGTGCCGCGCGGCAAATGCGGACGCCGGATCCGGTGATTCCGACAACACCGGCGTTGCGTCGGTCACCGTGAAGGCGCCGGTTCCGCTCGCGACGCGGGCCGGCATCGGGATCAGCGCCAATGGGGTGGTCGCAATCGGCCGTGACCCGCCCGCGGCAGACGTCACCGTGTTCGGCGCCGCACGCGCGGACGCCGCCAACATCGCGATCAGCGCTACCAGGACGATACGGAACGGCACGCTCCAAACGCGTGCCGCACCTTCGATGTCTTGATCAAATTTCCGTCTCATTGATCGCTCGAATCGCCTCCCGTAAACGGACAAACCGGATGCGGTTAGGTTGTAGCATATTGCGCGTGACACGACCTCGCGCGGATCGCCATGCCCGACGCCACAGCTACGGTATTCAGCCAAAACGTCACGGCCAGGCGACCCGGCATTCGCACGGACGCCGCCCCGCCGGTCAAGCACATCGTGGTCGCGGGTGGAGGCACGGCAGGCTGGATGACTGCCCTGTCGTTGGCCAACTCCGCCTACGGCCCGCGCCTCAGGATTACCGTGCTGGAGTCTCCCAGTGTCGGCCCGATCGGAGTCGGCGAAGGCTCCACGCCATGGCTGCGCGGCTTCTTCGAAGGCATGGGCATCGAAGAGCGCGAGTGGATGCCGGCGTGCAATGCAACGTACAAGGCCGGCATCACTTTTGATGGATGGTCGACGCGACCGGGGTACCAAAGCTACTTCCATTCGTTCGCATCGATGCTCGACAACATCACGATGGCGCCTTTCATCGACAACGTGCAGGCGCGTTTGAACGGCGCCGACGTGCATGCGCACCCGAATCGCTTCTTTATCTCCGCGCGACTGGCCAATCAATGCAAGGCCCCGAGGGCACCGCGCAGCTTTCCGTTCGACGTCTGGTACGGCTTCCACTTCGACTCCGTGCTGCTGGGCAACTTCCTTCAAAAGAAAGCGGTCGAGCTGGGCGTGGATCACGTCATCGGCCACATCGCAAACGTGCAGCTGGGCGAGTCCGGCGATATCGCTTCGCTGGACCTGGAGGGCGGCGCAACACTGGCTGGCGACTTCTTCGTCGACTGTACCGGTTTCACTTCGCTTCTGGCCGGCAAGGCATTGGGAACGCCCTGGATATCCTTCAAGGAAAATCTTTTCAACGATGCCGCCGTGGTCCTGAATTCGCGGAATGACGGTCCGATCACGCCGCAAACCGTTTCCACGGCACTGCGCAACGGTTGGGTCTGGAAAATTCCGCTGACCCATCGTTACGGCCATGGTTACGTCTACAGCACCGACTTCTGCACCCCCGCGGAAGCGGAGCGCGAGCTTCGCGAACACCTTGGAATCGAGAATGGCGATGGCGCCCCCGCGCGCCATATCAAGTTCCGCTCCGGTCGCGTGGCACGAGCATGGAACCGGAACTGCGTCGCCAACGGCCTCGCGCAAGGCTTCATCGAGCCGCTGGAAGCCACCACGTTGTTGTTCGCACAACGCACGGCAAGCATGCTGGTCTCGGTGCTGGAAAAGGGCGACCTCGGCGAAGAAGTGCGCGCGCAGTTCAACGACACACTCAATGCGCAGATCGAGGGCACGCGCGATTACATCGTCACCCACTACAAGACCAACACACGCAGCGATACCGATTACTGGCGCGCCAACGCCGCCAACACCCATTTGTCGGCGCCCCTGCAGCAGCTGCTCCGCACGTGGCTGTCCCGCCGTCCCATCGCCGCAGGCATCAACGACGGCACATTCGGCCGCGGCTACCCCGTGATGTCCTGGTACAGCCTGCTTGCGGGCGTGGGGCTGTTCCCCGACGACAACGAAACACGTTCGCCGACTCCACACGAGGCGAAATACAGTCTGGCCGAGGTCGACAGCCTGATCGATCGCAGCGCCATGAATTTTCCCGACCACCGCGCGTTCCTGCAGGCGATCGAGCCCAAGCCGGAACGATCGCTGCAGGTTTACTTCTATTGACGGGGCGTGGCGTGGAACTCCGCGACGACCATTCGGGGATCGAGGCAGACGCGCCATGAATGCCACTCTTTCATCAACAGCGCGACCCATGCCCATCGAGGAATACGTCGGCGACCTTCGCGACTTCGACATTGATGCGGCAGCAAGGCAAGCCCGGCCGCTGGTGATCCGCGGCCTGGTGCGGGAATGGCCCATCGTCAAGTTGGCCTTGCAATCGGATACGGCGTTCGCGCAGCGGATCGCGGAGCTGGACAACGGCGCGGACGTGACGACCCTCATGATCGCTCCGGAGGCCGATGGCATCATCGGTTACACGCCCGACCTCGGCGATTTCAATTACCAGCACTTCAAGGTTCCGCTGACGCTTGCGTTGCAAAGATTGGCGGCGTACAGCCGTCGCAAGGACGCACCCGGGCTGGTGGTTCAAAGCGTGCCGATCAGCAGTTGCCTGCCCGGCATGCTTGTCGATCACGCATTGTCTTTCCTCGATCCGCAGGTGGAGCCGCGCCTGTGGATGGGCAATCGCACCGTTACGCCTACCCATTTCGATTCGCAACACAACATCGCGTGCGTGGCGTGTGGCGCGCGCCGATTCACGTTGTTCCCGCCGGAACAATTGCCCAACCTGTACGTGGGTCCGCTGGATTTCGCGCCAACCGGCGCAGCGATCAGCCTCGCGCGACTGGATCGGCCGGACGACCCGCGTTATCCGCGCCTGAAACTGGCCCTGGCCGCCGCGCAAGTCGCCGACCTTCGGGCCGGCGACGCGATCTACATTCCACCCTTGTGGTGGCACCACGTGGAATCGCTGGAACAACTCAACGCGCTGGTGAACTACTGGTGGAATCCGGTGGCCATCCCGGGTTTCCACACCGGCCACGGGCGCGCGGCGCTGTATCACTGCCTGCTTGCGTTCCGGGCATTGTCGCCCGCGGAACGGGCCGCATGGCGCAGCATGCTGGATTACTTCGTATTCGGCGACGCGGACCCCGCTGCACATATTCCGGAATCCCGAAGGGGTGTGCTGGGTCCGATCACGCAGGAAACCATCGAGATGTTGAAGCAGGGCGCACGCCAACATCTTTGAAGCACCCACTGCGCCCTGATTGGCGCGAGACCGTGCGTCCCCGCCTCCGAGGCTGATCCGCGGGTCCACCCGAAGCCCCATCGGTGCTCCTTCGGCGACTCGCATCAAATGCGAACCTGGCGCGCAAAAAAACGGGCCGGGATGCCATACCGGCCCGCAACGCTGGAGAGCGACTCACTTCACTCCGATGAAACACGGTTGCCCTCGACGCCTGCGTTGCAAGCACAAGCGCCAAGGTTCGACTCGATGATGCCGGTGGCGCGCACGCCACCGGCATAACGTTCCACTACTGCTGCGGTTGACCCTGCTGGATGCCTTCGCCTCCGACCTTGAACTCCACGCGCCGGTTGCGCTGACGGCCCGCCGCGGTGTCGTTGCTGTCTACCGGATCGGCTTCGCCAAGGCCCTTGACCGCGGTGATGCGGCTGGCCGCGACGCCATGCGAGGTCAAATACTGGTCGACGATGTTGGCGCGACGCTCGGACAGCGCCTGGTTGTACTGCACGCTGCCCTTCGAATCGGTGTACCCGTCGATCTCGACCTGCACCTGCGGATAGCGGTTGAGGGTATCCACGGCCTGGCTCAGGATCGCGAGCGATTCGGACGCCGGCGGCTTCAGCGTCGGATCGATGTTGGTCTCGCCCTTCTTCGGCCGGTCGAACTTGAAGTTGACGCCACGCAAGTCGATGACCACGTTCTGCGGCGGGGGCGGCGGCGGCGCAACCGGCGGCGGGGGCGGCGGGGCCGCAGGTGGCAGCTCTGCGGGCGGCGCGCTGCCGAACTTGAAGTTCGCGGTGAAGTAATACTGGCGACCGTTCACGTAGAACGCTTCCGGCGCCGTATCAAAGGCCAACCCAGCCTGCGAGCCCTTGATGAAGTACTTCAGATGCGGGTTGTTGAGGTTCATCGCGTCGAAGCGGAAGCTCACGTGATCGTTGAGCTTGTAGCCGGCCGAGAACGACAGGTAGCCCTGTCCGGACTGCCAGTAGGGCAGCAGCGCCATCTGGCCCGT
Organism: Rhodanobacteraceae bacterium; assembly: GCA_035277545.1. Lineage (GTDB taxonomy): Bacteria > Pseudomonadota > Gammaproteobacteria > Xanthomonadales > Rhodanobacteraceae > 66-474. The sequence goes on from DATEKI010000088.1 coordinate 21,181, forward strand.
GCTGCTCATCACCCCGTCGTAGAACTTCGAACGGTACGTGTAGTTGATGCGCGCGTTCCAATGCGCATCTTCATAAAACACCGAAGCGTTGGCGGTGTTCTTGGAAGTACCGAACAACGGACGGTTGCCGGCCGCGACGTTGTTGCCCAGGGTGCCGTCCGGGTTGTACATGAAGGTCCCGCCGGACGAATGACCCGTGGCGTAGGTGTAATTGAACGACACGCCGAAGTTGTCGCCGATCGGCTGGATGTAATTCAGGGTGACGCCCCTCAGGGTACCGTCGACGTTGACCGGGATGCTGACCAGGTAGTTGCTGTAGATCGGCGCACCGGAGGGGTTGGTCGTCTTGTTGTAGGTCAGGTAGTTGTTGAGGTAGGTGCGGGTGACCGTTCCGTAGTCGTAGTAGTTGCTGAGATCCATCTGGTACACGCTGCCCGCGAGCAGGCCGCGCGGAGCGAAGTACCACTCCAGCGATGCGCTGAAGTTGGTCGAGAGGATCGGCTTCAGGCGCGGATTTGATCCGCTGCCGCCACCCAGGTCGGTGGCGACCTTCGGGTCGTTGAGGTTGAGGAAGCCCGCAAGCTGGGTGTAGTCCTGCCGGGTCAGGGTCTGCGACGCGGAGAACCGCGTCAGCAGGCTGCCGTCGGAATTCAGGTCGAACTTCACGTTGGCACTCGGCAGCACCTTGTTGTAGTTGTGCTTGTAGTAATTCCAGTACCAGCCATTCGGGTAAAACGCGGAAGGCGGCGAACCAAGCGCATAGCTCGCTTCCTGGATGCCTGGGCTGGTGTAGCCGATCTTCTCGTCGGTGGAGACGTAACGCAGGCCCACGTTCGCGGTCCAACGCTCGCCGGTGAAATTGGCCTGCACATAGGCCGCGCCGTTCTTCTCCGTCATGCTGTAGATGCCGTTCGGATAGAAGCGCGAGGTGCCGGGGTCGTTCGTCACCTTGCGGTTGGCATACAACGCATTCAGTTGCGAGAGCTGGTCCGGCGTCCAGAACCAGATGTTGCCCGGCATCTGGCCGACGCCGAGATTGCTGGCGAAGTCGCCCGGGTAATTGCCACCTGCCGGCGGATAGATCGTGGAGCCCTGCCCGAACTGCACGGCCGATGCGAAGTTCGGACCTTGCGCGATATCGGTCGGACTGTCGTGGTCATGCTTGGCGTAACGCACGCCGAACTCGAGCGAGGACAGTGGACCTGCGTTGTCGAAATCGTAAGTGCCGTCGGCCTGGAACCAGCGCTCCTTGTCCACCACGTGGATGTTCTGCTCGCCGAAGATCCAGTCCAGTCCGGCGGTCGCGGGATCGAAATGGGTGTTGTCGCCGCTCATGCTCCAGTTGAGCGGCGTACCGAGGCCGTTCATCGCATAACTGGCGGTCGAGCCAAACCCGGTATCCATTTCCATCACGTCCTGGGTCGGCGTGTTGCCGGTGCCGCGGGTCGTGCCGAGTTGGAACTTGAAGCCGAGGTTGTTGGTGGCCTGCCAGTCGGCATCGAGCGTCACGAACTGGCTGGATTCGCTCTCGCCCGGACGCGAGATCATGTCGTAGATGCCCTGCGAAATCGTGGGATCGCCCGGCAGGTTCGCGCTGGTGAGGATGTTGCCCTGGATGGTGCCGGTCACGGCCTGCTTGGGAAGCTGGTCGCGCGTGCGCAGCATGTAGTTGCGGTTGTAATCGGTCGCATCGAGATGCGAATAGAACGCGTCGAGGTTGAAGGTCAGGTTGTCCGTCGCCTTCCACTGCAAGTCAACCGAACCGCCCTTGCGCTTGCGCATCTGGGTGAACAGCGCCGCGCCCGGAAGGTTGGGATAGAACACGCCGGTACTGGCGCTGCCTGGCGTCGCGGGGCCGAGGCCAAGACTCGTCGCAGCAGCGGAGCCAGTCGGGATGTACGAATAACCCAGCAGTTCCTGCCCCTCGCGCTGCAAGGCACGCTTCTCGTAGAAGGCCTGCACCATCACGCCGAAGGTGTTGGAATCGTTCTTCCAGTTGAGCAGTCCGCTGAACTGCGGCTCGGTCTTGTCGGGCAGGTCGGCATACACGCCGCCCACGCTGGCCTCGGCGGAAAACGGGCTGTGGAAATCCAGCGGCTTGCGCGTGATGATGTCGATGGTGCCTGCCGCGCCGCCTTCCAGAAGCTTGGCTTCCGGCGTCATGTGCACGACGACCTGGTTGACGATCTCGGATGGCAACATCGCGAAGCTGACGCTGCGCGTCCCGCCGCCACCGAGGACGAACCAGTCACCGGAACCGATGGAGTGGCCGTTGACCGTGGTCAAGGTCAGCGACGGCGCGCTGCCGCGGATACTGGCGCGATCGGCTTCGTCGAAGCCGCCTTCCGCGCCGGCCGCGTCCGCGATGTTCACGCCGGGCAACTGGGCAATGGTGTCGGCGACGTTCTTGGCGGGCAGCTTGCCGATGTCGACGGCGGATACGACCTCGACCTGCGAATTGGCCGCCTTCTTGGTCTCGATCGACAACGCCTGCGCGGCGCGGACACCGACGACCTGCACGGTGCCCAAGGTCTGTGCGGTCTGTTTCTGGTCGGCTGCCTGCTTGTCCTTGGCAGCCTGCGACTGGTCGGTGCTGCCGGTCTGGTTTTGCGGCGAGGCGTTCTGCGCCTGGGCAGCTGCTGCGAACAACAGCGCCGTGGCGATGCTCGCCGAAAGCATGCTCTTGCGAAATTTCATGACGTACCCCTTCTCTCGCTCACCAGGTGATGGGTGCCTGAGGCACCCGGAATGTGTGGAGGAAACCCGTTACGCCGCCGTCCCGTCTCCCATCCCGCGGCGGCGCGCGGGACCCCGCATGTGTTTGTCGAAATACCAGTGGGCCGCGCCCATCACGCCGTGACGGCCGTGTTCAATCAGGCGCACCGGCACGCGTTGCAGGAATTCGCGCATGCCGCCCTTGTCGAGGAAGCGCTCAACGAAACGACTGTGCTGCAACAGCTTGCGCATTTCCGGCAGCACGCCGCCCGCCAGATACACGCCGCCATCCGCCATGAAGGCCATGGCGAGGTTGCCGACGAAACTGCCGAGCGCCGCGCAGAACACTTCCACCGTTTCGACGGCATCGGAATCGCTGCCCGCGCAAGCCGCGGCGGTGACCGCTTCGGGCGTCGCGAGCCGCGACGGCTGCCCGCGGAGCGCACACAGGGTCGTGTACAGGGTCAACAATCCCGGGCCGGAAAGGATGCGTTCGTAAGGGACGTAGTCGCCGCCCGGCGCCAGATAGGCCAGCACTTCGCGTTCGCGCGCATCACCCGGTGCGAAGTCCATCTGGCCCGCCTCGCTGGCGAGCACGCGCACGCCGGACGGGCCCGGGAGCCGCACCGCAGCGCCCAATCCGGTGCCCGGACCCACCACCAACGCCGCGCCATCCCCGCACGCATCCGGTCCGCACAACAACAAACTGCCGGTGTTCTTGACATCGTCGAGTGCGTAACCGAGCGCCTCGAAATCGTTGAGCAGCGCGACATCGTCGAAAGCGAGCGCTTCGCGCAATTGCGAGAGGCTGACGCGCCACGCCAGGTTGTCGTTGACGATCGCATCGTCGATGACCTGGCCCGCGCAGGCGATCACGCAACGCCGCACCGGCAGGGTGGCGTCGCCTTCGACGAACGCCGTCAGCAACTCCGGCAGCCCCGGAAAATCCGCGCAAGTGAATTTGCGATAGGCCAGCACTTCGAACCCGCGCTTGCCATCCGTGGCCGCGCGCATCAACGCAACCCGTGCATGGGTTCCACCCACATCCGCGGCCAGGAACGGCTGCGTGTGGAGGCTCGCGTGCTGGGGCAAATGACTGGCGGCCACGCTCATCCTGCGCTCGGGCAATCCGGATGGGGCGCCAGTTTGGTCATGACTGACAACGTTGTCAATTTGCGATGCAGCAATCAAAACCTGGATCGTACTTGGGGCCGGAAAGCGCCATTTGACAAGATATGCAGGGGTTTTTCGTGGCGACTACCATGCTGCGTCGCGTCAAAAATGTCCGGTTGCACAAGGCCTGTTTTTTCGCAATCGGGACATGCGATACTCGACACAAGACACAGATATGACAACGTTGACCACCCCATAATCCCGTCGCCGCACCGGCGCTCGCACAGGTTCGCCCATGGCCAGCAACGCAAACGCACCGCAGTCGTCGCAGTACGTGATGTCGATGGTGATCATCGGCACCCTGTTTTTCATCTTCGGATTCGTCACCTGGCTCAATTCCTCGCTGATCCTGTTCGTCAAGGTCGGGTTCGACGTGGACAACGTCGGCGCCTTCCTGATTCCGATGGCGTTCTACCTGTCCTACTTCTTCCTCGCGCTGCCTTCGGCGGTTGTGCTCAAGCGGACCGGGATGAAAAAGGGCATGGCGCTGGGCCTGCTGGTCATGGCCATCGGATCCGTCCTGTTCGCCTTTTTCATGGGCGGCTACAGCTATGTGGGCGCGCTGGTGGCACTGTTCGTGATCGGCGCCGGCTTGGCGTTGCTGCAGACCGCTTCCAATCCTTACGTGAGCATCCTCGGCCCGATCGAGAGCGGCGCCAGGCGCGTGGCGATCATGGGGATCTGCAACAAGTTTGCCGGCGGCATCGCACCGTACGTGTTCGGCGCCCTGTTGCTCAGCGGCGCCGCCGCCTACGCCGACAAGATCAAGGCCGCGGCATCGCCCGCGGCACGGTCGATGTTGCAGCACGCGTTCGTGGCGCGCGCCGTCATGCCCTACGTCGTCATGGCGGTGGTGCTGGTGTTGCTGGCGGTGTGGATCGTGTTTTCCTCGCTGCCGGATATCAAGCCCGCGGGCGATCGCCGGCAACTGCAAGGCAACGGACCCAGGCGCAGCATCTTCAGCTTCCCGCACCTGTGGCTGGGCGTGGTCTGCCTTTTCATCTACGTTGGCCTGGAAGTGATGGTCGGTGATGGCATCGTGATCTACGGCCAGGCTTCGGGGCTGCCGCTCGATACCGCCAAGCACCTGACGTCCTGGGTCATGGTCGGGATGCTGGCCGGTTATCTGGCGGGCGTGGCCTTGACCCCGCGTGTCATATCGCAGCAGCGCTACCTTGCGATCTCCGCGATCCTGGGCGTGCTGTTCGCCTTCGGTGCCTGGCAAACCCACGGCACGGTGTCGGTCGGCTTCGTCGCAGCGCTGGGCTTCGCGAACGCCATGATGTGGCCGGCCATCTTCCCGCTGGCCATCAAGGGCCTCGGCGACCGCACCGAGTTCGGCTCGGCGCTGCTGATCATGGGCATCGCGGGCGGCGCGCTGATCCCGCAACTTTTCGTGCACCTGGAGGAAGTCATCAACTTCCAGTTGGCATTCCTGCTGGTGATGGTGCCCGGCTACCTCTACATTCTGTATTACGGCCTGCTGGGTCATCGCGCGGGGCAGCCGGCGACGGCGACGGCGGCCAATTCCGCCATCGCCACGCCCTGACCCGCACGTCCGCGCCGCACGCACCACGAGGAACCGCATTTGGGAACCGCCACCATCCGGGACGTCGCACGGCAAGCCAAGGTTTCGCTGAAAACGGTGTCGCGCGTGATCAACCGGGAAAGCTCGGTGCGCGACGAAACGCGCGAGCGCGTGCTGCGCGCGATCGCGCAACTCGACTACCGCCCCGATCTTTCCGCGCGCAGCCTGCGCAGCGCCAAGGCCTACGCGATCGGGCTGGTCTACGACAATCCGAACCCGTACTACATCATCGCGGTGCAGCAGGGCGCGCTGGCGGCGTGCCGCGAAATGGGATTCGGCCTGCAGATCCACCCTTGTGATTCGCGCGGACCGAAGCTGGCCGAGGAATTGCGTGACCTCGTGCACCGTTCCCGCCTCGCCGGCCTGGTCTTGGCGCCGCCGATGTCCGAACGCATGGCACTGCTGCGCGAACTGGCCGCGTACAACATACCGCTGGTACGCGTGATCTCGGCGGCCGAAGATCCGCGCGACGGTTTTCCGTGCGTGTTCGTCGACGACCGCGACGCCGCCTACGCGATCACCGCCTACCTGATCCAGCTCGGCCACCTGCGCATCGGTTTCCTCTGGGGCGGCAAGCAGCACCGTTCCAGTCCCGAGCGCTACAAGGGTTACGAGAAAGCCTTGCAGGATTACGGCGTGCCGATGTCCGACGAACTGGTGCTGGAAGGCGACTACTCGTTCGACGACGGTTTCCGCGGGGCGCGCCGCCTGCTCGGCCTGGCCGAGCCGCCCACCGCGATTTTCGGCTCCAACGATGAAATTGCCGCGGGCGTCCTGGCTGCTGCACGCGCGGCTGGACTGCACGTTCCCTATGACTTGTCGGTGGCCGGTTTCGAGGACAGCCCGTTCTCGCGCCATTCGTGGCCTTCACTCACCACGTCTCGCCAGCGTACCGAGCTGATCGCCGAGCATGCCGCGCGCCTGCTGATCGCGCAGCTCCACGGCGGGGATGTCGAAAACGAAGGCTTCAGCCCCGAATTGGTGGTGCGCGGCTCGACCGCCCCGCCCCGGCCGAAGGCGTGATGGTTTCATGCCCGACACAACCGTCACCGGGATGAAGGCCGAATCCACCCTGCTGCACCGGGAAGCCGCCGAAGCGGCCGACACGGTGGCGCGACAACTCGAACGCAACGATGCGTGCGTGCGCAAGCTCGCGGCCAGCCTGCGCGACCATGCGCCGCCTTTCGCGGCCACCTGCGCACGTGGCAGCTCCGACCACGCCGCGACCTATGCGAAGTACGTCATCGAAACGCAAACCGGCTGCGTGACGGCGTCGGCTTCGCCTTCGGTCGAGTCGATCTACGCGGTACCGCTGCGATTGCGCGATGCGCTTTATCTCGTCATCTCGCAATCAGGTGCGAGTCCCGACCTGCTGCGCAGCGCGGAAGCCGCGCGCAACGCCGGTGCACGCGTGGTCGCGCTGGTCAACGCAGAGAATTCGCCGCTGGCCGCCCTGGCCGAGACGGTGATCCCGCTGCAGGCCGGCCCGGAAAGAAGCGTGGCCGCGACCAAGAGTTTCATCGGCTCGCTGGGCGCGGTGCTGCACCTCGTCGCCCACTGGCGGCAGGACGCCGCATTGCTCGATGCATTGCACGGGCTGCCGGAACAATTGCGGCAGGCGTTCGAACTGGACTGGTCGCCGCTGGTCGACGGCCTGCGCGACATGCGCGATCTGTTCGTGCTTGGCCGCGGTTACGGATTGGCGGCAGCGCAGGAAGCCGCGCTCAAATTGAAGGAGACTTGCGCGCTGCACGCCGAGGCCTTCAGCAGCGCCGAAGTACGGCACGGCCCGATGGAACTGGTGGGGCCGCGCCTGCCGGTGCTGCTGTTCGCGCAGCAGGACGACGCGCTGGCGGGGGTCATGGCGACTGCGCGCGACTTCCACCAACGCGGTGCCGAAGTCTGGACCGCTGCGCCCGGCGCGTCGGGCCGCGATGCCTTGCCGATCGTGCCGACGCGCCAGCCGATGTGCGCGCCGATTCTCGCGATCCAGAGCTTCTATCGCGCGGTGAATGCGCTCGCCATCGCACGCGGACGCGACCCGGACCGTCCGCCGCACCTCGCCAAGGTCACCGAGACGGTGTGATGCAAACGGCACTCGCCAACGCACGCGTGCTCTCGGCGCAAGGCTGGCGCGATGACGTCGCGGTCATCGTCGAGGACGGCCGGATCCTGGAACTTGCGGCGCGCGTTCCGGCAAACGCCGAGGCCCACGACCTGACAGGTCGCATCCTGCTGCCCGGCTTCATCGATTGCCAGGTCAATGGCGGTGGCGGCGTGTTGTTCAACGACCAACCGACCGCCGAAGGCATCCGCACCATCGGTGCCGCGCACAGGCGCTTCGGCACCACCGGGTTCCTGCCGACGCTGATCAGCGATACCACCGAAAAGATGCGTACCGCGATCGGGGCGGCCGACGCGGCGATCGCCGCAAGCGTGCCCGGCGTACTGGGCATCCATCTCGAGGGGCCATTCCTCAGCCGCGCGCGCAAGGGCGTGCATGCGGAGAAATACCTGCATGCGCCGGACGCTTCCGAACTGCGGCTGGCCGAATCCCTTCACCGCGGCGTGACGCTGCTGACGCTGGCGCCGGAATGCGTACCGGCCGATGAGATCCGTCAACTTGCACAAGCGGGCGTCATCGTGTCGGCAGGACACTCCAACGCCGATTGCGCAACCGTGCGCGCGGCGCTGGACGCGGGCGTACGCGGGTTCACTCACCTCTATAACGCCATGTCACCACTGACCAGCCGTGCACCCGGCATGGTCGGTGCGGCGTTGGACGACCCCGATTCGTGGTGCGGCGTGATCGTGGATGGCCACCACGTCGATGCCGCCAACCTGCGCGTGGCGCTCAGGGCCAAACCGCGCGGGAAGGTATTTCTTGTCACCGATGCGATGCCACCGGTGGGTGCGGCCGATCCATCCTACGTATTGAATGGCGAGACGATCATCGCCCGTGATGGCATCTGCCAGACCGCGAACGGCACCCTCGCCGGCTCCGCACTGAACATGATCGACGCCGTGCGCAACACGATCGACATGCTCGGCGTGCCGCTGGACGAAGCCGCGCGGATGGCGTCGACCTATCCCGCCGATTTCCTGGGGCTCGGCGCGACGCACGGCCGCATCGAAGCCGGCCGCCGGGCGGATTTCACCGTGGTGGACCAGCAGCTGCACGTCGCGGAAACCTGGATCGGCGGCGATCGCAGCATCGCCTGACGAGGCGATGGTTTTTTCGACCCGCGATCACGCACCGGACAACGCGTGGATTTCGTCATCGGTCAACGCACGCCATCCGCCTTTCGGAAGGGCACCCAGTTCGAGCGGACCGATCGCGACCCGCATCAGGCGCAGCACATCGTGTCCGCACGCGGCAAGCATGCGGCGGATCTGCCGGTTGCGGCCTTCCACCAGCACCACCTCGAGCCACGCATTCCTGACCCCGCCGCCAATGACCTGCACGGACTCCGCCGCCAATCGCTCGCCACGATCCACCACGCCGGCACGCAAACGCTCGAGCGTTGCCTGATCGGGCAATCCGCGCACCTGCACGCGATAGGTTTTCGCGACATGCGCTCCGGGATCGGTCAGCCGCGCCGCCCAGACGGGGTCATTGCTCAGCAGGAGCAGCCCCTCGCTGGCCATGTCCAGCCGGCCAACCGGCGCGAGCCACGGCAGGCGCGCATCCCGCAGCAATGCATACACCGTGTCGCGGCCGCGCTCGTCGGAAGCACTGACCACCAATCCGCGCGGCTTGTTGACGACGATGCAGACGCGTTCGCGGGACTGCAGCGGCACGCCGTCCATCTCGATCCGGTCCGTTGCGGCGTCGGCCGGCATCCCGGGATCACGCACCACCTTGCCGTTCACGCGCACGCGCCCGGACACGATCCGGCGCACGGCTTCGCTGCGCGAGCACACGCCCATGCGAGACAGGACGCGCGCGAGGCCATGGCGTGGCAGGCGGTCCGAAGCCTCACCGGACGCAACGTTACGCGAGATCGACCGCAGCGAGGCGGTTTTTTTTCGCATACGAAATCACACACGAACGAAAGCGGGGAGCCCTGAAGAACCGTCGCGAGCGAAGGTGGATGCGCGACACCGGAGCGCAGCAAGCGGAGCGTACACGTCGGTACGTGAGCCTTGCGAGCACCGCTGACGCACAGGCCCCACCGAACGCAACGGGTTGTCCAGGGCGCCCAAGGAAAAAGCCCGGCACTGGGCCGGGCTTTTTCGTGTCACACCGGAATCACCGGCAACGAATCGCCGATGCTTCCGCCAACGGCTTACATGCTGCCGTTGCTGGGCTGCTGCACCTTGAACTCGACGCGACGGTTGCGCTGGCGGCCAGCCGCGGTCTTGTTGGTGTCGACCGGATCGGCTTCGCCGAAGCCCTTCACCGCCGTGATGCGGCTTGCATCGATGCCGTGCGACGTCAGGTACGAATCGACGATGTTGGCACGACGCTCGGACAGGCCCTGGTTGTACTTCTCGGTGCCCTTCGAGTCGGTGTAGCCGTCGATCTCGATCGTGACCTGCGGGTAGCGGTTCAAGGTGTCGACCGCCTGGTTCAGGATCGCGAGCGAATCGGATGCCGGCGGCTTCAGCGTCGGGCCGATGTTGTGCTCACCCTTCTTCGGACGATCGAACTTGAAGTTCACGCCACGCAGGTCGATGACCACGTTCTGCGGCGGGGGCGGAGGCGGCGCCGCTTCCGGTGC
>DATEKI010000089.1:0-4161 GCA_035277545.1 Rhodanobacteraceae bacterium
GCGCGGCGGTGGAGGCGCTGGCTGCGGGCTGAGCCGCGGGCTGCTCGAACCTGAAGGTCCGGGTCACCGCGTGCATCGCATCGAATGCGTGGGCGTCGGAAAACGGCGGCGTCGCAGGCGGATCGTAAACCCGGGGGTTCATGCCGAAAACCAGCAGGTCGATCGCGTAGCAGGCACCGTCGTGCACCACGCGCCAGGATTGCACGTCGAGGTGATGGCTCATGGCGGCGTCGCGGGCTTCAAACGTCGTGAACGGAACGCCGTTGACGCGCTGTGTCGTGACGCCGCCCGCCGCCGCGGCGGACGGCGGTTCCGTGCAGCGCCGCACTTCCGCCGTGTCGCGGCTTGCGCCGATGCGGATTTCCGCATCGGTGATGCGGTTGGAACCGGGCATTGTCAATGACAGCACGGGTGTGCCCTGCGAATCGGGCGCGGCAAAGGTTTTCCACGCATCGTTGGCGAGATGACTCGATTGGAAATCCTGCCGCAGGCTCCAGCCGGAAGGGACGTCGATGCGAAAACCCCACGGATTGCTCACGAACAGATGGGACGCCTCGGATGTACTGCTTGCCGTGGCTGGTGCGGAAGATGGCGAGGGCGGCGCGTTGTCAGTTCCGCCACCCGAACATGCGAGCAGCGCCGTGCAAGCCGCTGCCGGAAACGACAGGCGGACGCCGGCGTGCATCCGGCGTCCGCGCGTCATCAATGCAACAGCCGTCTGCCCGTTCACTGTGCCGTGGCGGAGGGTTCCGGTGCGCCGGCGTCGTCACCTTGCATGTGTGATTCGCGCCACTGCTTCATCTCGGCCTTGTGCTGCGCGCGCAGGCTGGCGAGTTGCGTGCGTTGCGCGGGCGTCAGCAGCTGATAGATCTGCGCGCGCAGGTTGGCGCGGCTGGTCGTGCGCGTGCGTGCCGCATCCGCTTCGGCCTCGGCGAGGTTGCTGGCCGCGGTCTGGTAATCGGCCGTGCCCGGCGTGGCGGACTCGAATGCCTGGCGCGCTTGCCGCAGTGCCTGCATCTGCGGTTTCGCCTGCGCAAAGGTTTGCCGGGTCAACTGCTTGATCTGGGTGCGCTGGGCGTCGCTGAGGTTCAACTGGTCGTACATGTGTCCGCCCATGGCCACGCCATGGTGCCAATGTCCGGCGGGGGCGGCTTGCTGGGCAAACGCCAGTGGCGCACAGGCGAGCGCGGCCACGACGGCTGCGGAGAGAAGACGGATCTTGCGCATGGGGAACTCCTGCGGGGGTGTAGGTGCAAAACGCGCGCCCCTGGCCGGGCGTTGACGAACGGTTCGTCCCCTGCATGGAACGCGACCCGCGATGCGGGCCGCGTTCAGCTTTTCCGTCCCCTTGTCATTGCGAAGCGGCGGGCGCTGCCGCGCGCTGTTGCATTTCCTGTTGACGCTGCTTCACCAGCGATGCCAGCCTGGTGCGCTGTTCGGCCGTCAACAGGTTGTATACCTTGGTGCGCAGGTCGGCCTGGCGCAGGACCTGGTCGTGCGCCGCGCCGGACTCGGCCGCGGCAAGGTCGTTGGCCGCGCCCTGGAACTGGCTGGTGCCCGGCGTGGCCTTGTCGAACGCCACGCGTTTCTCGCGCAGTGCCTGCATTTCCGGGCGCGCCTGCTGGAAGTTCTGCTGCATCAGTTGGCGCACACTGGACCGCTGCGCGTCCGTCAGCCCGAGTTCGTCGAACAGGTTGGGCTGCCCCTGCTGGTGCGTGCGTGGCGTGGTCGCTGGAGCCGCTGCCTGCTGTGGCGCTGCGGCGAAGGCAAGGGAGGAGCAGGCGAGCATGGCGGCGAGCAACGTTGAACGGATCATGGGGTTGCGCATCGGAGTGTCCTCTTCCAGTGTGAGGGTCGATAATGACGGATCGACGGCGGTCGTTCGCCACGCGATCGGTCCGGCGAACCCCCTGGGTTCTCGCACGGCCCGCCACACATCGCTAACGCGGATGACCGCGAAGGAGAAAGGCATGCAATTTCGTACGCTGGGTCCGCAGGGGCCACAGGTCTCCGCCATCGGCCTCGGCTGCATGGGCATGAGCGAGTTTTACGGCGCGCATGACGATGCCGAATCGATCAGGCTGATCCATCACGCGCTCGATGCCGGCCTGGATTTCTTCGACACCGCCGACATCTACGGCCCGCTTACCAACGAGGTGCTGGTCGGCAAGGCGATCAAGGGACGACGCAATGAAGTGTTCCTCGCCACCAAGTTTGGCATCGTGCGCGATGCGGACGATCCCTCGAAGCGCGGGGTCAACGGCCGGCCGGACTACGTGCACGCCGCGTGCGACGCCAGCCTGAAGCGCCTCGGCGTCGATCACATCGATTTGTACTACCAGCATCGCGTCGACCCGAATACGCCGATCGAGGAAACCGTCGGCGCGATGGGCGAGCTGGTGCGCGCCGGCAAGGTGCGTTTCCTCGGCTTGTCGGAGCCTTCCGCGCAAACCATCGAACGCGCGCACGAGGTGCACCCGGTGACGGCGGTGCAGAGTGAATATTCGCTGTGGACGCGCGATCCCGAGGACGGCATCCTGCAGGCGTGCGAAAAGCTCGGCATCGGCTTCGTGCCTTATTCGCCGCTGGGGCGCGGTTTTTTGACGGGAGCCATCAAGAGCCCGGATGATTTCGACGACGACGATTACCGCAAGCACAGCCCACGCTTCGAGGGCGCGAACTTCACGAAGAACCTGAAGCTGGTCGACAAGGTGCGCGAGTTGGCGGTGGGCAAGGGCTGCACGCCCGCGCAGCTGGCGCTCGCATGGGTGCTGGCGCAGGGCGCGCACATCGTGCCGATTCCGGGCACCAAGCGCATCAGGTATCTCGACGAGAACCTCGGTGCGCTGGAGGTCGTGCTCGATGCCGCCGATCTCGCCGCCATCGGCGCGGTCTTCCCGCGCGATGCCGCTGCGGGGATGCGCTACCACGCGTCGATGATGTCGCTGCTGCGCGGCTGAACCAAACCATGTTGGAGTGGTGTGCGCCGGTCAACCCCGGCGCGCCACGCTGCGTTGTGCGTGCAGGTCCAGGTGTGGAGAGCACGCATGAAAGGCAAATCGATGTTGTGCATGGCTGCGCTGATCGCCGGCGGCAGCCTGTTGGGCGGATGCGTGGTGGCGCCGCCACGTCCCGCGTACGTCGCGGTTGCGCCCGCACCGGTGCGGGTATGGGTGCCCGGCTACTGGTACGGTGGCGTATGGGTGGGCGGTCGCTGGCGTTATCGCTATCGTTGAGCCGGGGCAATCCGCGCATCGCTATGATGCGCGGATGCTTGAAGCCAGCACATCGTCCCGGCCCGGGCCGGAGTCTTCCGGCTACGTGCACCACGGCACGGCGGCGTTCAAGCGGATCAACCTTGCGTTGTTCGCGGCCGGCTTCGCGACGTTCGGCCTGCTGTACTGCGTGCAGCCGCTGCTGCCCGAGTTCACCCGCGACTTCGGCGTCAACGAAGCGGTCAGTGCGCTGTCGTTGTCGCTGACCACGGGTGTACTGGCCTTCGCGATGCTGTTCGCGGGCGCGATTTCCGATGCATGGGGACGCAAGCCCATCATGGTGGGCTCGCTGCTGTCGTCGGCATTGCTGGTGTTGATCTCGGTGGCGATGCCGAACTGGACGTCATTCCTCATCGTGCGCGCACTGCTCGGCTTGTCGCTCAGCGGATTGCCGGCGGTCGCGATGACCTACCTCGCCGAGGAGATGGACATCGCCTCCATCGGCCTCGGCATGGGGCTGTACATCAGCGGTAACGCGATCGGCGGGATGAGCGGGCGGTTGATCGCCGGCGTGCTCACCGATTTCGTGGGCTGGCGTGCGGGCGTCGCCGTGGTCGCGGTGATCGGCATCGCGTGCGCGCTCGCATTCTGGCGCCTGTTGCCGCCGTCGCGGCACTTCACGCCGCAGCGCGTGGATGGCCGCGCACTGGCGGCGCGTTTCAACGTGATCTTCCACGACCGTGGCCTGCCGTGGCTGTTCGTGGAAGGTTTTCTTTTGCTCGGCGCCTTCGTCACCATCTACAACTACCTCGGCTACCGCTTGCTGGCACCGCCGTACAACTTGAGCCAGGCGATCGTCGGCGCGATCTTCGCGATTTACCTGATCGGCACCTTCAGTTCGCCGTGGGTCGGGCATCTCGCCGGAAAGCTGGGGCGGCGCAAGGTG
>DATEKI010000090.1:0-2636 GCA_035277545.1 Rhodanobacteraceae bacterium
ATCGATGGTTTCGATATCCGCGATCGGATCGATCCTGCCCGCGACGTGCACGATGTCGGGGTGCTCGAAGCAGCGCACCACGTGCGCGATGGCATCGACCTCGCGGATGTGCGCAAGAAACTTGTTGCCCAGCCCTTCGCCTTGCGACGCGCCGGCGACCAAGCCCGCGATGTCCACGAACTCGACCGAGGCCGGGATGACCTTCTGCGGGTGCACGATGTCCGCAAGCTGCTGCAGCCGCGGATCGGGCACCGGTACCACGCCGACGTTCGGATCGATCGTGCAGAACGGGAAATTCGCCGCGGCGATACCCGCTTTCGTCAGCGCGTTGAAGAGCGTGGACTTGCCGACATTGGGCAGGCCGACGATGCCGCATTGGATGGCCATCAGAAAGTCTCCGCGCCGTTTCCGGCGAAAACTCCACGCCGTCATTCCGGCGAAAGCCGGAATCCATCTGTTTTCGGATTCCGCGCAAAATCAAAATGGATCCCGGCTTTCGCCGGGATGACGAGCAAAGCAATGTCAGCCCGAGTCCCGGCTGGTGTTCAACCGCTTCATCGCCTCGTTGAAGTCACCTGCGACCGCCAGCGGCAGTACATGCAGCGCCTGCGTGATCGCGTCCAGCATCAGGTCTTCGTCCGCCGCGGAAGGATTGCCGAGCACCCATGGCGTCACGCGGTTGCGATCCCCGGGATGCCCGATGCCGATGCGCAGGCGGTGGAATTTCCCGTGCCCGAGCTGCGCGATGATGTCGCGCACGCCGTTCTGGCCGCCGTGGCCTCCATCGAATTTCAGGCGCGCCGTACCGGGCGGCAGATCCAGGTCGTCGTGCACGACCAGCAATTCTTCCGGTGCGAGTTTCCAGTAGTTGAGCGCGGCCACGACTGCGCGACCGCTTTCGTTCATGAAGGTGCCGGGCTTGATCACCCGCACCTGTTCGCCACCGACGTCCACGCGGCACGCTTCCGCGTGCAACCGGTTTTCGAAACCGAAACACTGCCCCTCGCCCGTCGCCAACACGTCGGCGAACCAGAAGCCGGCGTTGTGGCGATTGCGCAGGTATTCGGGCCCGGGATTGCCCAGAGCAGCGATGAGTCGGATGCCAGGCATTCGGGTGTGCACTCGGGCGATCCGGTGCCGCACGCGGACCGGATCGCCGCTACGCAAGTCTTACTTCTTCTCGGCCGGCTTCTTGTCGCCCGCCGCAGGCGCCGCGGCCTTCGCCGCATCGCCACCCGCGGCAGGAGCGGCCGCCCCTTCGGCCGGCGCACCTTCCGCTGCAGCTTCCACCGGGGCCTCTTCCACTTCCTCGCGAACAGCCTGCGCGGACACGACCGTGTGGTCGTACTCCTTGCCGAGCTTCAATTCGGGGATTTCGACGCCGGTTGGAAGCTTCAGGTCGGACAAGTGCAGCACATCGCCGAGCGCCAGCTCGGACAGGTCGAGGTCGATGTGCTCCGGAAGATCCTTCGGCAGGCACGAAATTTCGACTTCGGTGGTGTTGTGCGAGATGACCACGCCGGAAGTCTTGGCGGCCGGCGACTTCTCCTTGTTGAGGAAGCGGATCGACACGTACACGCGCACCGGCTTGGATTCGTCCACGCGCAGGAAGTCGAGGTGCAGCAACTGCGGCTTCACCGGATGCTTCTGCACGTCGCGCAGCAGCACCTTCTGGCGGTTGCCTTCGACCAGCAGGTCGAGGATCGCCGAAGAGAACCACTCGTTGCGCGCGGCCAGCGAGAGCTTCAGGTGGTCGAACTGGATGTTCTCGGCGGCCTGGCCCGCGCCGTAGATGACGGCGGGAACCTTGCCGTCGCGACGCAGGCGGCGGCTCGCACCTTTGCCCTGGTCGGCGCGACGTTCGGCCGTGATTTCGTGGATGGTTGCCATTTTCGTGTTACCTCGGGTTGCAGTGATGCCGCGTCACCGCGGCGATGATGACTTCCCCGCGACCAGGGAAGTGCGTAAACGGTTTGCGAGCCGCGGTTCCAACCCGGTAGGCCGGAACTTCAAATACCCGCTCCCGCCAAAACTCAATCGACGTACAACGAACTGACCGATTCGCCATACGCCATGCGGCGCACGGTTTCGGCCAGCAATTGCGCGACGGACAACTGGCGGATCTTGCCGCACGCGGCGCCTTCGGCGCTCAACGGGATGGTGTCGGTCACCACCAGTTCGTCCATCTGCGATTGTTCGATGTTGCGTACCGCCGGCCCCGACAGCACCGCGTGGGTGCAGTACGCGACCACCTGCTTCGCACCGCGGTCCTTCAGCGCCTTCGCCGCCGCGCACAAGGTGCCGGCGGTGTCCACGATGTCGTCCACCAGCACGCACGTCTTGCCGACCACCTCGCCGATGATGTTCATGACCGTCGCTTCGTTCGGGCGCGGGCGGCGCTTGTCGATGATCGCCAGATCGGCATCATCGAGGCGCTTCGCAACCGCGCGTGCGCGCACCACGCCACCCACGTCCGGGCTGACCACCGTCACGTCCTCGGTGCCATGCTTGCGCCAGATGTCGGCCAGCAGCACTGGCGAGGCGTACACGTTGTCCAGGGGAATGTTGAAGAAGCCCTGGATCTGGTCGGCGTGGATGTCCACCGTCAGCACCCGATCGGTGCCGACCGCGTCGAT
>DATEKI010000091.1:0-7346 GCA_035277545.1 Rhodanobacteraceae bacterium
CGGGATTGCTGTTCGAGCTCCTGCGGCGAGCCCTGCACCCGCAGCCGGCCGCCCGCGAGGATCGCCACCCGGTTGCAGGCCGCGCGCACCTCGTCGAGGGCGTGGGTCGAGACGATGATCGCGCGATCGCGCGCCATGCCGCGGATCAGCGCATGCACCTCGCGCTGCTGGTTGGGGTCCAGGCCATCCGTCGGTTCATCGAGGATCAGCGCGGGGGGATCGTGCAGCAGCGCCTGCGCCAGGCACACGCGCCGGCGATAGCCCTTGGACAACGTCTCGATGGTCTGCGCGAGCACGGGCTGCAACTGCAGCCGCTCCACCATTTCGTCCATGCGGCGTGCGCCGGTGACGCCGGCCAGGCCGCGTACCCGCGCTGCGAAATTGAGGAATTCGGCGACCGCCAGTTCGCCGTAACTCGGCGCGCCTTCGGGCAGGTAGCCCAGCGCACGGCGTGCCGCGATCGGATCGCGCACCACGTCGTGGCCGCACACCAGCGCGCGACCGGTACTCGGCCGCAGGAAGCCCGCGATCATCCGCATGGACGTGGTCTTGCCCGCGCCGTTCGGACCGAGCAACGCCAGCACCTGCCCCGGCGCCACCTTCAGGTTCAGGCCCGCCACCGCATCGAACCCGCCGTAGCGCTTGCCGAGGTTTTCGGTCTGGATCATCAGCCGTCGAATTCATCGCATCGAGCGCGAACTGTAGCAGTGCTTGCGCAAAACTTTGTGCCAACGAAAAGGCCCGCGCATGGCGGGCCCCTTCGTTCGATGCCTTCGCGCTGCTTCAGCCGCGGTGGCGCTTCCTCGAATGCCCGGGCTTCTTGCGCGCTTCCGGTTTCCTGGAACCTTCCGCCCCCTTCTTTTCGGAAGCCGCTGGCTGCGCACCCGCCGACGACCAGATGGACGGATCCAGTGCGGTGAACGCCTGCGTGCGGCCGGCCTGCTGGTCGGGGGTTTGCGCGGGCGCATCCTGCACGGGCAGGAACACGCGGTAGATCTGGTCGTCGTCGCTCACGCTCGGCAGCGACACCAGTTGGTTGTAGGCAGGTGCGATCGTCTCGTTGAACTTGTAACCGTGCGTGCCGGCGTAGGCTTCCAGCGCCTTGACCATGAACTGCACGCCACTCTCGCCGGTCCACGACGCGGCCAGTACTTCCGTGGCCGGCATCATCATGGCGCGGACGTTGGCATTGACGACCAGGCGGTTCTGCTTGTCGAGGCTGCCGGGCGCGGGACCGCCGTTCGCCGCGGCACCGGCCGACGAAGCGGACGCCGGGGCGCCGGCGCTGCCCGCCGAAGCCACGCTGGAAGACGACGCCGGCTTCGCCGAGGCGGGCGGCGCAGGCGTCGCACCGGTCGGGGCCGGCGGAAGCTTGGTCAGATCGACGGTCTTGCCATCCACGGTCAGCGAAGTGCTGTTGATCGGCACCGCCAGGTCGAAGATGAAGGTGGTGTCGCCCCACTCCGTGCGGATGGTGGTGGTGGGGCCGGCCGCCTTCACGCCCAGCTTGGCCATCGCGGCCTGGATTTCCTTCATCGCCGCGGTCTTGGCCGTGTCGATGTCGTCCACGGTGCGCGGCGCCTTGGTGGAAACCAGCAGCACCGGCGTGGCGTCGCTGCGATACAGGCCCGGGTCGACCTTGCTGTAATCGACGTTGGCGATGCCGGCCAGCATGTTCTGCAGCGAACCGAGGCCGTACTGGATCACCGTGGATGGATCGCCGTGGATCCACAATTCCGAATAGCGGTCGATCAGGTTCCAGCCGTAGTCGACGTCATACGACCAGGTCACCGTGCTGACCCGCTGGCTCTGCTTCGGATCCACCTCCAGCGTGAACACCTTGTTCTTGCCGTGCCAGTCGTTGGTGAGATCCCAGGTGACGGTGCTCTTGTTGGCGATGTCGATGTTGCCCGACTTGTTCACCAGCGTGCCGTCGCCGATGGCCTTGTCGCCCTTCCAGTTGATGGTCGCGCCGGGACCATAGGCCGGACCGGACAACGTGAACTTCACCTCCGGATCGAGGGCCTTCAGGCCCGCACCGGCGGAATCCTCGAACCGCCTGAAGTTGTTCAGGACGTCATAGATGTGCTGCGGGTTGTGGCTGATCTCGATCGAGCGCTGGATGTGCCCGTGGCTGGGCAGGAACAATCCCACGATCACGGCCAGGATGAACACGATGATCAGGGCTACGACGAATTCGAGCACACGGGTCATGCCAGGAATCTCCGGACGGCTTGTTCACTTGGTCGGCGCCTGCCCGCAGGGCCGGCAGGTGCCACGTCAATGCAAAACGTGAATGGCGGATGGTAGCGGCTTCGCGGCGTTCGCGCCATGGCGAATTTGTGCGATCGTCCCTGATCGCCGTTTCGCTGAACGGTGGCGCAATTTTCCGCCATTCGCACTCAACGGACACCAGAACGGCCTTCCATGGCCTGACTTTGGACAACAGCCGCTTCGATCGAAGGATACTGGCTAAACGATACCCAGTTCCAAAGCCTTCAGCACCGCTCGCGTGCGGTCGCGCACGCCGAGTTTGGAAAGGATGTTGGAAACATGGTTCTTCACCGTGCCTTCCGCCACCTTCAGCGAATTGGCGATTTCCTTGTTGCTGTAGCCGCCCGACATCAGGCGCAGGATTTCGGTTTCGCGATCGGTCAGCGGATCGGGCTGGCCGAGGCTGCTGAACTGGTTGTTGATGCGGTTGACGCCGGCCAGCAGGCGCTGCGTCACCACCGGCGCGATCAGCGAGCCGCCGCCGGCGACGATTTTCACCGCGTCCACCAGTTGTTCCAGCGACACATCCTTCAACAGGTACCCGCGCGCGCCCGCCTTCAGTCCCGCGAGCACCAGCTGGTCGTCGTCGAACGTGGTCAGGATGATGGTCGGCGGCACCTTGCCCCGCGCGGCGAAATCATTCAGTACTTCGAGGCCGCTCTTGCCCGGCATGCGCATGTCCAGCAGGACGACATCGGGCTTGACCTCGGGAATCTTCTGCAACGCCGCGACGCCGTCGCTGCATTCGGCCACCACCTGGATTTCGGGCGACAGCTCCAGCAGCGAGCGTATGCCCTGGCGCACCAGCGTCTGGTCATCCACGAGACACACGGAAATCATGCCATCCCCTCCAACCTTTGATTGAATCCGATGCCGAGCAACACCGGCCGTTCGACGTTGCTAAACCGCGTGCTCCATCGGCAACGAAGCTTCGAGGACGAACCCCTGGTTGCGCCGCGTCTCGATGTCCAGCTTGCCGCCAACTTCGGCCAGGCGCTCGCGCATGCCGTTCAGGCCATTGCCGGGCTTGAACTCGATCGCGCCCCGGCCGTCATCGCTGGCCTTCAACACCAGCTTGCCGCCCTCGCCTTCCTCGAAACGCAGCCACAGGTTGCGCGCACGCGCATGCCGCACCGCGTTTGTGATGATCTCCTGCGTGCAGCGCAAGAGTACCTGCGCGCGGCGTGAATCGGCCACCGCGAAACGCGGCGGCAATTCGAGGTGGACGTCAAGGCCGGGCACGCCTTCGGTGAGGTCGCGCAGGGCGTCGGTCAACTGGATGCCCTCGTCGTCGCGCAATTCGCTGACCACTTCGCGCACGTCGGCCAGCAATTGCTTGGCGGTGTTGCGCGCGCGGGTGACGTGGTCGGATGCGGCCGCATTCACGACCAGATGCCCGGCCACTTCGAGGTTGAGGCTGAGCGCGGTGAGGTGATGGCCGACCAGGTCGTGCAGCTCGCGCGCGATGCGCATGCGCTCGGTCAGCCGGCTGGATTCGGCCAGCAACGCCCGCGTGGCGCGCAACTCCGAGTTCAGCCGCCGCTGTTCCTCGCGCGCATTGGCCTGCTGGCGCACGACCTCGGACGCGATGAACACGATCACGGAGTTGCCGAAATACAGACCGGCCTGCAACACGGCGCCGCCCAGCGTGAACCGCGGAAACGCCCAGGTGGCGAACACCGCGATGCAGGCGACGTTCTGCAGCACCAGCCAACCGAGCGCCGCCGGCAACGGCAACAGCCACGGCAGCACCATGCCGACGACCATCAGCAGCAGCGCACCCACGCCGCTGGCGCTGAACCAGGAAATTGCCAGCGCGGAGCCGGTGAGCACCAGCAAGCCCAGCAGCTTGACGCTCCAGTACCGGCGCGAGTCGAGGTTGCGCGTCAGCAGCCAATAGACCACGCCGAAGATTGCGTAGCTGGCCGCCCACAGCAGGATGTCGGTATGGTTTTCCGCGTGCAGCGCACGCGCCACGTGCACCGGATTGCGGCTTTCGGACAGGCTGTTCAACATCCAGTCGCGCTGGATCAGCGGCACGCCCACGCAGGCGTACGTGATGAACCCCGCGAACCTCAGCAGGGCGACATGGCTGATCGAGAAGCGTCGCACGCGCAGATCATAACCGAGCCGGGCCGCGTCGAACGGGCAGGCGAAATCCGCATCGCGGCGACGGCGGATGGCATGCGATAATGGCCCGATGATGGCGGCCGCGACGGCCAGCCGCAATCCGGAAGCAAAGCTGCAAATCATGACGCTGACGCCGAACCTGACCCTCCGAGACGTGCGTGCGAACGATCTCACCGCCGTGATGGGGCTCAACAACACCGCCGGCTCGTCCATCCTGCCGATGGATGCGCCGCAACTGAACCATTTTTACCGGCACGCCGATTATTTTCGGGTCGCCGAGGTGGACGGCCACCTGGCCGGCTTCCTGATCGCGCTCTGCGATTCGGCGCCACACGCCAGCTCCAACTTCCAGTGGTTCCGCGCGCACTGCGAACGCTTCGTGTACATCGACCGCGTGGTCGTCGGCGACTTGCACCGGGGCCACGGCCTGGGCCGCACGTTCTACGCCGACGTGCAGAGCTACGCCGAGGTGCGCTCGCCCAACCTCGCCTGCGAAGTATTCCTCGAACCGCGCGACGATGTCTCCGTGTTGTTCCACGGCGTCTTCGGCTTCCATGAAGCGGGGCAGCAGGTGATGCCGGAGTCGGGCCGCCGCGTCAGCCTGCTGCTCAAGGAACTCGACTGCTATCCGTTCGTGCGCGACACGTATCCCGATGGCTTGCCGGCGCTGTCGTGGCTGACGCCGCGCAATCCGGGGGATGGCGAACCGCAGCTGCGCGCGGCGGTCCAGGCGTGAGCGCCCGCCCGTCCGGCGTCGGCGCCGAAATCCTCGAAGCCGCCGAACTCAAGTTTGGCCAGGTGGGCATCGCCAACGTGCGCGTGCGCAACGCCGATCCGGAGGCGCTGCGCGCCTCGCTTGAACTACGCGTGCGCGAAGCACCGGCGTTGTTCGAGCGCGCGCCGGTGGTGGTGGATCTTTCGTTCCTGTCGCCACAACCGGGGGACGACGCGGTGCGTGCGTTGCTCGACGCGGTGCGAGGCGCCGGCATGCTGCCGGTCGGCCTCGCCTACGGCGACGAAGCCACCGATGAGCTGTCACGGCGTCTCGGCTTGCCGCTGATCGCCAAATTCCGCGCGCAGTACGAACGCGCGGAACGCGCGGCTTCGAACGACGAACCCGCATCGCGCACCGCGGCTGCCGCACAACCGGTCCCGTCCGCGGCGGTCGAACCGGTCACCGCATTGCAACACCATCAGCAGGTACGCACCGGCCAGCAGGTTTACGCGCAAGGTTGCGATCTCGTGGTGGTCGGCACGGTGGCCAACGGCGCCGAAGTACTGGCCGACGGCAATATCCACGTGTACGGCGCGTTGCGCGGACGCGCCTTCGCCGGCGCGCTGGGCGACAAGCACGCGCGGATCTTCTGCGGCGAGTTCCGCGCCGAGATCGTTTCCATCGCCGGCCACTACCGCGTGTTCGAGGAACTGCCGAAGGAGTATGCGGGCAAGCCCGTGCAGATAAAACTCGAACAGGATCGCTTGCAGATCCTTCCGCTTTGACAAGGCATTCAGGCGCGGTCCGAATAATCGGGCCAGCGCGCCTGACTTTCATCCACCACCCAGCACACATCACGGAGTCATCCCTTGACCGAAACCATCGTCATCACCTCCGGCAAGGGCGGCGTCGGCAAGACCACGACGTCCGCCTCGCTAGCGACCGGCCTTGCGCAGCGCGGCCACAAGACCGCGGTGATCGACTTCGACGTCGGCCTGCGCAACCTCGACCTCATCATGGGCTGCGAACGCCGCGTGGTGTACGACTTCGTCAACGTGATCCAGGGCGAAGCCTCGCTGAAGCAGGCGCTGATCCGCGACAAGCGCCACGACAACCTGCACGTGCTTGCGGCTTCGCAGACGCGCGACAAGGACGCGCTGACCCAGGAAGGCGTCGGCCGCGTGCTGGACGAATTGAAACGGGATGGCTTCGATTACATCGTGTGCGATTCGCCGGCCGGCATCGAGAAAGGCGCACACCTCGCGATGTACTTCTCCGACCGCGCGGTGGTTGTGGTGAACCCGGAAGTGTCCAGCGTGCGCGACTCCGACCGCATCCTCGGCCTCCTGTCTTCCAAGACACAGCGCGCCGAACGCGGCGAAGGCGCCGGCACGCAGCACCTGCTGTTGACGCGCTACAACCCGGTGCGCGTGGAAGCCGGCGAAATGATGAGCGTCGGCGACGTCGAGGAAATCCTCGGGATTCCGGTGCTGGGCGTGATCCCCGAATCGGAAAACGTGCTGGCGGCGTCCAACTCCGGCGTGCCGGTGATCCACGACGCCGGCTCGATCGCGGGCCAGGCCTATGCCGATGCCGTGTCCCGCCTGCTGGGCGAAGACGTTTCGATGCGATTCCTCGACGCGCCGAAGAAGGGTTTCTTCAAGCGCATGTTCGGAACATGAGGTGGCCGCGATGAGTCTGCTCGATTTCCTGCGCCCGCGTCCGAAGAACACCGCCAACATCGCGCGCGAGCGTTTGCGCATCATCGTTGCACAGGAACGCGCGACGCGCGGCGGCCCGGATTACCTGCCGCTGCTGCGCAATGAACTGCTGGAAGTGATCCGCAAGTACGTGCACGTCGGCGCCGAGGCGGTGCAGATCAACGTGGAACGCAGCAACGAAGGCGAAGTGCTGGAGTTGTCGGTGGCGCTGCCGGAAGGCAATGCGACGGGCACGAACGGCTGACTCCGCGCCGCGGTGCTGCCCTTCCGATAAGTGAACATGGCGCGACAAGAAGTCATCCCCCTCACCGCGCTGCGCGGGCGTTCGCTTTCTCTCCGCCCTTCGCAAGCGAAGAGGGATGACCAGCGCGCACAACTTTCCATCCCCTTCGGAACGAAGGGGGCCGATGCGAAGCATCGGGGGGATGAAGGCGCGCAGCAAGTCCTGCGCCTCGCCGACATCGGCTTCGAAGCGCCGGCCGCGCTGCTCGCGCAACACGGCCTCG
>DATEKI010000092.1:0-12285 GCA_035277545.1 Rhodanobacteraceae bacterium
TCGCGTGATTGTTGGAATCGACCTGGGGACCACCAATTCGCTGGTTGGCGTATTCGACGGGAAGGAACCCCGGCTGTTCAAGAACCCACTGGATTCATACCTCACCCCGTCGGTCGTCAGCGTCGATGATGAAGGCACGATCATCGTGGGACAGGCGGCGCGCGAACGCCTCGTCACCCACCCGCACCTGACGGTCGCCGCGTTCAAGCGCTGGATGGGCAGCTCGCGAGAGGTGCGCCTGGGCAAGCGCGCGTTCCGCGCAGAGGAACTGTCGGCGTTGGTGCTGCGCGCGCTGGTCGCCGACGCGGAAGCGGCGCTCGGCGAAAAGGTCGAGGAGGCCGTCATCAGCGTGCCCGCGTATTTTTCCGACGCGCAGCGCAAGGCCACGCGTGCCGCCGGCGAGCTGGCCGGATTGCGCGTGGAGAAGCTCATCAACGAGCCGACGGCGGCGGCGCTGGCCTACGGCTTGCGCGAACGACCGGACAATTCGAAATTCCTCGTCTTCGACCTCGGCGGCGGCACCTTCGACGTATCGATCCTCGAACTTTTCGAAGGCGTGGTCGAGGTGCATGCCAGCGCCGGCGACAACTATCTCGGTGGCGAAGATTTCCTCGGCGTGCTCGAAGGCGCGTTCCTCGCGGACCACGGCATGGACGTTTCCGCGCTTTCCGGCGTCGAACGCGGCCAGTTGCGGCGCATCCTCGAAGCGGCCAAGCAGACGCTGTCCGGCGTCCGCACCGCCACCGTGCATTTCACTTGGCGCGACAAACCGCTCGACTGGTCCATCGACGAGGACCGTTTTGCCGCCCTGTCGGACCCGCTGGTGCAGCGCATGCGCGCGCCGCTGGAACGCGCCCTGCGCGATGCCGACATCCAGCCGGAGGACCTGAGCGAAGTGATCCTGGTCGGTGGCGCCAGCCGGATGCCGCTGGTGGCGCGGTTGGTGGTGCGCATGTTCGGACGGCTGCCGCTGCGGCACGTCGATCCGGATCTCGCGATCGGGCTGGGCGCCGCCATCACCGCCGGCATGAAATCGCGCGACGCGGCGCTGGAAGAGGTGATCCTCACCGATGTCTGCCCCTACTCGCTCGGCGTGGAGGTGACGCGCGCCGACCCCGCGAGTGGGCGCCAGATGACCGGTTTTTTCAAGCCCATCATCCAGCGCAACAGCACCGTACCGGTGAGCCGCGAAGATTCGTTCTACCCGGTGCAGGATCGCCAGGCACAACTGCTGCTCAAGATATTCCAGGGCGAAAGCCCGATGACCGAGCACGACATCCTGCTCGGCGAGCTCACGCTCGGCCTGCCGCCGGGGCTGCCGCGCGACCAGCAGGAAGTGCGCGTGCGGTTCACCTACGACATCAACGGCGTGCTGCAGGTCGAAGCAACCATCGTGCGCACCGGTGAAACCTACGAATTGCTGCTGCAGCAGAACCCGGGAATCATGGACGAACGCGAGATCCGCGAGCGGCTGCAACGGCTGTCGGCGCTGAAGATCCACCCGCGCGAGCGCCAGGAAAACCTCGCGACGATGGCGCGCGCGGAGCGCGTCTTCGCCGAGCACCTCGCCCTGCGCGACGTGATCGAGGGCTGGCTCACGCGTTTCCGCGGCACCATCGAATCGCAGGACGAACAGCGCATCCGCAAGGAACGCGCGGAATTCGAGAAGGCATTGGACCAGGTGGAAGCCGAGCAGTGACCGCACCGTTCGACCTGCTGGGAATAGCCGCCGATGCCGACGAGCGCACGATCAAGCTGGCCTATGCGAAGCTGCTGAAGCTGACGCGACCCGACGACGATCCGGAAGGTTTCCAGCGGCTCAACCAGGCCTACCAGCGGGCGCTGAAGATCGCGCGATCGCGCGGTGCGGCAGTTGCCTTGCGGCGCGGACAGGCGTCCAGCCGCCCGATGATCGCCACGCTGAACCTGTCGGCGAACGCGCCACCGACCGCAACGCCGCGCGTGACGCAAACCGGGGAACCTGCGCCGGCGGCGCCTTCGCGACCGCCACCGATCCTCGTACAACCCGCACCCGAACCGGCTGCGCCACGACCGCAACGCCCCGTATTCGACGCGCAGGCTTTCCTCGCGGAATATCGCAGCGTCAGCGCTGCCGGCGGCGCCAACGCCCTGTCGCGCTGGCTGATGGACTACCCGGCCTTCTGGCACCTGCCGACAAAGCACGCCGCCGGCCAGTGGTTGCTGCGCATCCTGTTCGAGTCACCCGAGGCGATGCCCGAAGGGTGTTTCACCGCGACTTCGGAATTCTTCCATTACGAGGACGCCATCAGTGGCGTCGACCCGCTGGCCCTGCGTCGCGTCGGGGCACGCATCAATGCCGCGTCACTGGTGAAACCGGAACAAGCGCGCGACCTGGCCTTGCACGCATTCCGCAACAGCCAATGGAGCAGCCGCAAGAGTTGCATTCGCGCCGTCAGGCGCCTGTCGCGGCCGTTCCGCTGGTGGCGCGACCTGGCACATGCGCTGTGGATGCCGGCCGTGCGCAGGGTCGCGGCCGTGGCCAACGCCTTGTGCAACGGCAATCCCGATGACCTGCCGCCGCCGATCGATCGCGCCCACGCACGCTTCTGGATGGATGCATGCAGCCCTGCCAAGCCGCGTGTGCGGCTGCTGCTGGCCGCGCTCCGTTGTGCCGTCGCACTGGTGTTCCTGCCGCTGGCATGGGCCGCGCTGGTCTGGTTTTTCCAGCACGAGGCCGACGCCCCCGACGCGTGGCAGTCCGCGTTCACGGCATGGCAGGTCGTTGCCGTATCGGTTGGAACCATCGTCGCGCTGTTCTGGGTGCCGATCGGGACACGCGTGCTGTTCAACGAAGCGGACGCGCTGGCGGCCCGATCGGTGGCGTTCCGATTGCTGATGGCGGGTTTCACCCCGGCGATGTGTGCGTTGGCGATGTTCGTGGCCCGCTCGATGGATGCCACGCTCGGGACCCTGATCGCCATCGCCAGCATGTTCATCGCGATCTGGCGCATGCGCGTGGTCCATCGCCATCGAGCGCTGACGCAGTTCGACCGCATCGCGAGGGTCGTGGCGTTCTTCGCCTATGTCACCGTCATTTCGGTGCTCGCCAATGCGAGCGGCATGGGTATCGACCCTGCCCTGCTCCCCACGTTTGCCATCGTGCTGCCCGCCCTCGCGTTCTGGGCCTACGACTGGTTCAAACGCGGCTTCCTGCATCCGCGTACGCCGCGGGCAACGCGCAACCTGCGGCCATCACGCCCCGTGTGACGCGGGCGCGGTGCCGGTCGAGACGCGTGTCCTGCCGGTGCCACGCGCGCGCCGCTTCTGCGCCGCCATCCGCATCGACATGAAGCGCATGCCGCCGACCAGCACCACGAAGGTCACGATCCAGAACACCAGTTGCATGCCGGCCGGGCGCGCTTCGTAACCCGTGAGCACGTGCACGGCCTGGCCGACGATCGACTGGTTGGTCAGCAGCCACGAGGTATCCCAAAGCTGGTTGCCCCACGCGGGCAACAGGTTTGCCTGGATCAGGAAACCGGCGGCCGACGCCGCCAGCCCGCTGGCGAGCACCACCAGCATCCAGTTGGTCGCGCTGAAGAAGTAACGGAGCGGTATGCGCAGCAGGCCGAAGTACAACGCGAGCCCCACGGCAACACCGCCCGCGAGTCCAAGCGGCACGCCGCCGATGAAACCCAGTTTGCTCGCGCCGCCCGCCGCCATCCCGAACAGGAACAGCACCACTTCCGAACCCTCGCGCAGGACAGCCAGCGCGACGACGGCAAGCAGGATCGCGATCGAACTCGAACCGGCCTTCACCGAATCGGTGACCTGCTTCATCTGCTGGACCATTTCCCTGCCGTGGCTGGACATCCAGGTGACGTGCCAGCCAATCATCACCACCGCCGTCAGCAGCACGGTCGCCTGGAACACTTCCTGCCCGACACCGCCCAGCGAACCTTCGATGAAGCCCATGCACACGGCGACGACGATCGCGCCGATCACGCCGAGCGCGATGCCGCCGCCCACGAACACGCTGCGCCGCGGCACGCCGCGCGTGGCGGCCGCGACCACGGTCACGATCAATGCCGCTTCCAGGACTTCGCGGAAAACCAGCAGCGCTATGCCAAGCATCGGTGCGTCACTCCACCACCAGCACACCGGTGGTGGCGTGGTTGAAATCGTCGAAAAACTTGTAGGTACCCTTGTCCAGCGGCCCGATGAACACCGTGATGGTGCTGTTCGGCAACACGATCTTTTCGCGGTTGAAATCGGTGCTTTCGAACTCGGACGGCGTGGCGTTGCGATTGGTCACCAGCACCTTGAACTTGGTGTTGGCCGGCACCTTCAGCGACGCCGGTTCGAACTTGTGGTTCTGCAGGACAAGGTGGAATTCGGGCGTGCCTTCGGCGTGCGCCGGAAGCGCGAACGCCGCCGCGCATGCAAACACCACGATTGGCAACCACAACAAACGCATTGCTGGACTCCGCCGGGACTCGCGCCCACCGCTTTCGGTAGCAAATGCTAATCGTTCTCATTTGAATACGCAACCGAGGCCGGGATGGCCGAGCCCCGGACAGCACACGGATGTGCGGTGATCCGGGGCCCGTGTTCGAACACGGCCGGTCCACGCGACCGGTTATCCTTGCTCTTTTGGCCGATGCGATCCATGCCCGAAACGATTCGACTCGAGCGGAACGGCACGGTGGCGACCCTGTTGCTGGACCGTCCGCAGGTCCACAACGCGTTCGACGACGCCTTGATCGCCGAAACCACCGCCGCACTGGATTCCCTCGCGGCAGATGCGGGTCTGCGTGCCCTCGTGTTGACCGGCACGGGCGCGACCTTTTCGGCCGGCGCCGATCTCAACTGGATGAGGCGCATGGCGACAGCCGGCGCGGAAGAGAACCGCGACGACGCATTGCGGCTCGCGAAGCTCCTGCGCGTACTCCAGTTCTTCCCCAAACCGACCCTCGTGCGCGTCAACGGCTCGGCCTACGGCGGCGGCGTGGGACTGGTCGCCTGTTGCGACATCGCGATCGGCGTCGAGGGCGCGAAGTTTTCGCTGAGCGAAGTGAAACTTGGCCTCGTACCGGCGACGATCGCGCCGTACGTGGTGCAGGCGATCGGACCGCGCCACGCGCGGCGCTTGTTCGTCAGCGCGGAAATCTTCGACGCCGCCGAAGCGGCGCGCATAGGGTTGTTGCATCGATGCGTCGCTGTCGACCAACTGGACGAAGCCGTCGATCGACAATTGCACTACTTGGCCAAGGGCGGCCCGGTCGCGCAACGCGAAGCCAAACTGCTTGCACTGCGCACGTCCGGCATGACGCCGGAATCCGCCGAACGCATCGATGCCGAAAATGCGGCATTGATCGCGCGCCTGCGCGTGTCGCCGGAAGGCCAGCAAGGCCTGTCAGCGTTCCTGGAAAAACATCCACCGCCATGGCTCAAGGAGTAAAGCGATGCTCGACCACATCGGCTTTCCGGTTTCCAATTTCCTCGCCAGCAGGAAGTTTTACGAGGCGGCGCTGGAGCCGCTCGGCATCGGTGTCGTGATGGAAGTGACCGCCGAGCAGACCGGCGGCAGCTCGCATGCGGGCTTCGGCGAGAACGGCAGGCCCTACTTCTGGATCGGCGACGGCGAGGGCATGGTGCGCGGACGTTTCCATATTGCATTCACCGCGAAGACGCGCGCCGACGTGGACGCATTCCACCAGGCGGCACTTGCGATGGGCGGCCGCGACAACGGCAAGCCGGGCCTGCGGCCGCACTACCACGAACACTATTACGGTGCATTCGTACTCGACCCCGACGGCCACAACATCGAGGCGGTCTGCCACGCGCCGGAATGAAGCGCCTGCTGACATGACGTTGGCAACAGCAAAGGACCAGGCTGCAATCACTCCGCTTCGAGGGCCACCCATGAAACCCGTTCTGAACATCGCCGACGCCCAGTACACCGATCTCGCCGAAAACTCGCGCCGCATGGGCGCCGAAATGCCCGCCGAACGCTACGGCGGACGGCGCGCGGAACTCGGACGCGTGATGGGTGCGCGCAAGCTGGGCTACAACATCACGGCGATCGCACCGGGCAAGCGCGCCTACCCACGCCACAACCACCACGTCAACGAGGAAATGTTCTTGATCCTCGAAGGCAACGGTGAAATCCGGATCGGCGATGAAACCTTTCCGATCCGTACCGGCGACGTGGTCGCCTGCCAACCGGGCGGCCCGGAAACCGCGCACCAATTGCACAACACGGGCGACGCCGAGCTGAAGGTGCTGGCGGTCAGCACCACCGAATCACCGGAAATCTGCGACTACCCCGACTCCGGGAAATTCGGTGTGCTCGCGTTCTTCGGTGCCGGGCCGGACGGTCGACCGCAAATGTTCGCGCACGTCGGGCGCGCCACCGATTCGCGCGATTACTGGGAAGGCGAATGACCATGCCCGCACCCATCCTGAATCTTGCAGACGCCACCCTGCGCGCCGAAAGCCCCGAACGCGCGCCGCGCGGCAACACCGCCGACCAGTACGACATCCGCTGGGCCGAAATCGCCAGCCGCATCGGTGCGCGCAAGCTGGGCTACAACCTCACCGTGGTCGCACCCGGAAAGCGCAATTGTCCGTTCCACAGCCACCGTGTCGAAGAAGAAATGTTCTTCATCCTGGAGGGGACGGGCGAATTGCGTTACGCCGACCAGCGCCATCCATTGCGGCAGGGCGATGTCATTGCCTGCCCCACCGGCGGACCGGAAACCGCGCACCAGATCATCAACACCGGTGACACGGAATTGCGCTACCTGTCGGTGAGTACCATGGCGCCAGCCGAGATTTGCGAATATCCCGATTCGGGCAAGTTCGGCGTGTTCGAGGATTTGCCGGACGATGCGAACGGACGGCACACGCGCTTCCGCCATCTTGCACGGCACGAGGACGCACGCGATTACTGGGAGGGAGAATAAGTGTTCCAACGCGTATTGATCGCCAACCGTGGCGAGATCGCCTGCCGCGTGATCCGCACGTGCAGGCGACTCGGCATCCACACCATCGCGGTGTTTTCCGAAGCCGATAAGGACGCGCAGCACGTGCGGCTGGCCGACGAAGCGTGGCCGATCGGCGGTCCGCGTCCGGACGAGTCGTACCTGCGCATCGACACGATCATTGAAGTTGCGCGGAAAACCGGCGCGCAGGCGATCCATCCGGGATACGGGTTCCTGTCCGAGAACACCGCATTCTCGCGCGCGTGCAAGGACACCGGCATCGTGTTCATCGGTCCCGATCCGGAAAGCATCGAGGCGATGGGTTCGAAGGCCGCAGCCAAGCACCTGATGGCCAGGCACGAGGTGCCGCTGGTGCCGGGCTACGACGGCGACAACCAGGACAGCGCTTTTCTTGCCCGGCAGGCGCACAAGATCGGCTATCCGCTGATCATCAAGCCGTCGGCGGGCGGTGGCGGCAAGGGCATGCAGATCGTGCACAGCGACGCGGAGTTCCCCGATGCGCTGGCCACCGCGCAACGCGTCGCGAAGGCGTCGTTCGGCGACGCCTCGATGTTGCTGGAACGCTACATCGAACATCCACGCCACATCGAATTCCAGGTGTTCGGCGACCGCCATGGCAACGTCATCCACATCGACGAGCGCGAGTGTTCGGCACAGCGCCGCTACCAGAAGGTGCTGGAGGAAACGCCCTCGCCGTTCCTGACGCCCGAGCGCCGCGCCGCGATGGGTGCGGCCGCGGTCGCGGCTGCGAAAGCCGTGAGCTACGTCGGCGCCGGCACGGTGGAATTCATCGTCGGTCCCAAGGGCGATTTCCATTTCATGGAAATGAACACGCGCCTGCAGGTCGAACATCCGGTCACCGAGATGACCCACGGCATCGACCTGGTCGAATGGCAGCTGCGCGTCGCGGACGGCGAGCCGCTGCCGTGGACGCAGGGGCAGGTTCATTCGCGCGGCCATGCGATCGAAGTGCGCCTGTACGCGGAGGATCCCGACCACGGGTTCCTGCCGAGCTCGGGCAAACTGGCGCGTTTGACGTTGCCGCAACCGTCGTCCCACGTGCGCCTCGATGGCGGCGTGGTCGAAGGCGACACGGTGACGATCTTCTACGATCCCATGATCGCGAAACTGATCGTGTGGGATGCAGATCGTCCCTCGGCATTGCAGCGCATGCGCGAAGCGCTGGCGACCTGCGAGATCGTCGGACCGAAATCGAACGTCGCGTTCCTGGAACGGCTGGTCCGCCATCCGAGCGTCATCGAACACCGCATCGACACCGGCTACCTCGACCGGCACCTGGACGAATTCGTCGCGGGCGACACGCAGCCGGAACCGTCCGTCGTGTTCGCGGCCACGGTCGCGGCGCTGATGCAGGACGAACGCCACGCGGCCGTCGATGCCGCCGATCCGCATTCGCCATGGAACGTATCCGATGCCTGGCGCATCGGTCACGCAGGGAAACGCATCATTGCACTCGCCGTCGGCGGGCAACGCCACGAAATCGAGGCGCGCGGCCATGCGGGAACCTACCCTTTGCAAGCCGGCGACGCCAGGTGCAGCGTCGCGCATGCGTGTTGGGACGGCGAAACCCTGAGTGCGCGCTTCGACAGCGAAGCGCGCCGCTTCGACGTGCGCGCCGACGGCACGCGCGTGCTGCTGCATGATGCGGACGGAAACCGTTGGCGCTTCGAGCGCGTGCCGGCCTTCGCGTGGGAATCCAGCGACGCCGCGGGCGCCAACCAGGTCATCGCGCCGATGCCGGGGCGCATCGTGCTGGTCAAGGCAAGGGCCGGCGACAAGGTGGAAGCCGGCCAGGAATTGCTGGTGATGGAAGCGATGAAGATGGAGCTGTCGCTGAAAGCGCCGCGCGCAGGCACGATCGATGCCCTGTCAGCCGTCGCTGGCGATTTCGTGGACGCCGACGCGGTGCTGGTGCGCTTCGCCGAATAATCGAAGGCGAGCGCCTTCAGTGCGCGCCCTGGATATCGACAAAGCCAAGTGCACTGCGCAGCGGATCAAGCAAGGCACCGTAACGCGGCGCACGCGCAGTATCTCGCCGCAATGGTTCACGCACCTGCACGGCGCTCGGTGAACGCACCGCGCGCGAACCCGACCCGAATGCGAGGCAGGCGTCCTCGAACGGCAAGCCGCAGAACGCCAGCAGCGCGCGCACGCTGGCTTCCGGCTCCGCCAGCAGGGTTTCGTACTCCTGCGGATGCACGAAACCCGGCCAGCGCGCCTGCCACTGCCGCACTGCGCGTTCGAACGCATTCCAATACGCGGCCAGATCCTCGAAGCGATGCGTCCACCCCTGCCCATCCGCCGTCATGTACTGGCGATAGCAGGAGAAGCAGGTTTCCAGCGGATCGCGCCGGCAAACGATCACCCTGGCAGCCGGCAGCATCGCGCGGATTGCGCCGACGTGCAGCCAGTTGCCCGGCAGCTTGTCGGTGAACAACGGCTTGCGCTGGCGCCAGCGCGCCGTGCGTTCGAGATAACGTTCGCCCAGCCGGC
Source organism: Rhodanobacteraceae bacterium (assembly GCA_035277545.1). Classification (GTDB taxonomy): domain Bacteria; phylum Pseudomonadota; class Gammaproteobacteria; order Xanthomonadales; family Rhodanobacteraceae; genus 66-474. The sequence continues at coordinate 9,504 of DATEKI010000092.1, forward strand.
GCCAGTCGCCCTCGGTCATCGAGGGCACCCAATCGGGGTAATGCCGGCTGCGCCGCCGCGATTCTTCCGCCAGCACCTGTGACAGATCGTGCAACTCGCCGGAAGCCTCGACCTGCGAATGCGCGGCGAGCACCTGCTCCGTCAGCGTCGAGCCCGAACGCGGCAGGCTGACGATGAAGACCGCGCCGCGCCCGCGTTCCGATGCAGTGGCCGGCGCGGTGGCGGACGCAGCCAGGACCGCATCCAGCCCACGTGCAAAGCCCACGGCGTCCCAGGGTTGCAACCTGCGGGCGTGCGCATGGGTTTCCTTGAGCACGCCCATCGCCTCGGTGCAACGGTCGTTGCGGTCGAGCACGCGCGCGATCGCAAAACCGAGTGCGATCCGTTCACGCTCGCTGGCACGCGGGTCGCGCATCGCAGCCTGCATCGTGGGAATATCGTCGTTGCCCAGGCCCGCCTGCTTGAGCTCCGCGAGGCCCCACCAGGCATCGCCACTGCCGGGATGCGCTTTCAACACTTCGCGATACTGCGCGGCGGCAGCATCGACGCGGCCCGCCATTTTCAGAAGATCGGCGAGCTGCAGGCGCGCCCGCAGGCTGTCCGGTGCAAGCTCCAGCGACCTGCGCAACGCCGCTTCGGCTTCCTCGAAACGCACCACGCGTACCAGCATCACGCCGAGGTTGTACCAGGCCATCGCCAGTTCGGGCTGCAACGCACACGCGCGCTGCAGCGCGTCGATCGCGGCGTCGAGCTGCCCCATGGCAGCGAGCTGGACGCCGAGCGTGCAGCAGAACGCCGCTTCATCCGGGCGTGCACGCAGGGCACGCTGCATTGCATCCACCGCACCGGCATGGTCCCCCAGCTGCCCTCGAACGCCGGCAACCAGATGCAGGACGTCCGGCTGCCCGGGTGCGTGTTCGAGCAAGGCACTGGCAAATTCCATGGCTTCGCGTGGCTTGCCCGCCGCAAGCGCTTCGACGGCGCGTGCGTATCGTGCTTGCGCCTGCGCATCCAGCCCTTGGATTCCGCGCGTCATGGCATCATTACATGATCGGGACTGCCGCATCCTGACGCCACCGCGGGCGCGCTTGCAAGACGCGGCGCAGCGACAAGCGAATTTCCACGCCTTTCCGGACCGGACCACGCATGCTTCCCAACCATGTTCGTATCGTCGAAGTCGGTGCCCGCGACGGGTTGCAGAATGAAAAGACGATCATCCCGACCGCAACCAAGATCGAACTGATCGACCGCCTTTCCGCCTGCGGCCTGGAAACGATCGAGGCGACCAGCTTCGTCAGCCCGAAGTGGGTGCCGCAGCTCGCCGACGCCGAAGAAGTGTATGCAGGCATCACCCGCAAACCGGGCGTCGACTATCCGGCACTGGTGCCCAACATGCGCGGCTACGACCGGGCGCGCGCGGCTGGCGTCACCAGCATCGCGGTGTTCACGGCGGCCAGCGAAGCCTTCAACCAGAAGAACATCAACGCATCGATCGACGAATCCATCGAGCGTTTCCGGCCGGTGCTGGAACGCGCGCGCGCCGAAGGCGTGCGGGTGCGCGGTTACGTGTCCACCGTGCTCGGCTGCCCTTACCAGGGCGAGGTGCCCGTCAGCGACGTGGTGCGTGTTTCGAAACGCCTTTATGAACTCGGCTGCGACGAAATCTCGCTGGGCGACACCATCGGCGTCGGCACGCCGGTGAAGGCCCGCGCGATGCTGCACGCGGTGTCGCACGAAGTGCCGATGAAGGCGCTGGCCGTGCATTTCCACGACACCTACGACCAGGCGCTCGCGAACATCCTCGTGTGCCTGGAAGAAGGCGTGCGCGTGGTGGACAGTTCGGTGTCCGGTACCGGCGGATGCCCCTATGCGAAGGGCGCGACGGGCAATGTAGCCAGCGAGGACGTCGCCTACATGCTGCAGGGCATGGGCATCGAAACCGGCGTCGACCTGGACAAGCTGGTCGAAACCGGTTGGTGGCTGGCGAAGCAGCTCGGCAAGCCGACGTCGAGCCGGGTGACGCGTGCGAGGATGGGTGAGTAATGGACGCTTCACCGGCATTCCAGATTCGTCCGATCGAGCCGCGTGACGACTTTGCCGTCGCCGCGATCATCCGCAGCGTAATGCCGGAATTCGGCGCCGGCGGCGAAGGCTTCGCGATCCATGACGCGGAGGTCGGCGGGATGCACGCGGCGTACGCGAAACCACGCAGCGCGTATTTCGTGCTCGAAATGGATGCAAAGACGCCATCCATGGCCAAGAGCTCCGTAGTCATCGGCGGCGGCGGCGTGGCGCCGCTGGAACACGGTGAACCCGATGTGTGCGAACTGCGCAAGATGTACTTCCTGCCCGAAGCGCGTGGACTCGGCGCGGGCCACGCGATGATCACGCGCTGCCTCGATGCCGCGCGCGAACTCGGGTTCAAGCGCTGCTACCTGGAAACGCTCACCGGCATGGATGCGGCGCAGGCGCTGTACCGCAAGCACGGGTTCACGCCGCTGTGCGCGCCGATGGGCAGCACTGGGCATCACGGCTGCGACCGCTGGTTCATCCGCGAGCTGTAGTCGCCGCAAAACCGCGGCTCCCCTACAATCGCGGGTTTTCCAGGCAGGAAACACCCGCATGCAACTCGCCCAGGCCAAGGCCATCATCACCGGCGGCGCGTCCGGGCTCGGCCACGCGGTCGCGCAACATGTCGTCGCGCACGGCGGCAAGGTCGTGCTGTTCGACGTCAACGAAGAAAAAGGCAACGCCGCCGCGAAAGAGCTGGGCGATTCGGCAT
>DATEKI010000093.1:0-2923 GCA_035277545.1 Rhodanobacteraceae bacterium
TTCCGGCCTGCCGCACACCCTGTTCGGCCCCGCCGGCATCTACGCACCGTTCAACCTCGCGCCGCGCATCCGTTACACGCTGCCGCGCCTGCTCGATGCCGACGGCTACCGTACCGTCGGCATCTACCCCACCGACGGCGATTTCATGAACGGCCGTGACGCCTATGCCGATTACGGATTCGATGCGTTCTACGGCGGCCAGGAATTGAACCTAGACTGGGGCGCGACGGATGCGGACGTGTTCGCGACGTTCCAGCGCGTGTTCAAGGCCGAGAAGGCCAAGGCCGGCGGCAAGCCGCTGTTCGTGTTCGTGCTGACGCTGTACCAGCACGGCCCGCACATGACGCCGTACAACGAAATGCCCGCGCCCTACGACAAGGCGCTGTTCCCCGGCAAGCTTGCACCCGGCAACCCGCCCCTCGACGACTGGCTGAACCTCAACCTCACCAATTATCTGCAACGTCTGTCGATGTCCAGTGCGGCGATGGCGCAAATGGAAGGCTTCCTGCGCCGCGACGATCGACCGGCGCTGCTGCTGCATTTCGGCGACCACCAGCCGTCGTTCGACGGGGCGATCAACGCGCTGGCCAAAAGCGTGCCGCCGCAGGTTCCCGATCCCCAATACGCGACGTACTACATGCTCAAGGGCTTCAACCTGCCGGTCCGGCGCGAGAATTACCCGGTGCTGGACATCGCGTACCTGGGCTCCCTGCTGCTGGACGCCGCGGGGCTGCCACGCAATCCGTTCTTCATTGCCAATACCCTGCTGCGCGATCGCTGCGACGGCCACGATCTCGATTGCCGCAACGCCGCGTTGCGCGATTCCTACCGTGCCTGGGTGTTCGGCCATTTGGATGACTTGAAGTGAACGCGCCTGCGGCACCCGGGCTCATTGCCGGCGTCGACGAGGCCGGACGCGGCCCGCTGGCCGGCCCGGTCGTGGTGGCCGCGGTGATCCTCGATCCGGCGCGGCCGATCGAAGGGCTTGCCGACTCCAAGCAGCTGTCGGCCGCGCGCCGCGAGCAACTGCACGCCCTGATCGTCGAACGCACGCTTGCGCATTGCGCGATTTGCGTCGAAGCCGCCGAAATCGACCGCATCAACATCCTCCAGGCGACGCTTTTCGGCATGGCACGCGCACTGGAATCCCTGGAGGTGCCGCCAGCACTCGCCCTGGTTGACGGCAACCGCCTGCCGAAATCGCTGCCCTGTCCCGCGCGCGCCATCATCGGCGGCGACGCCAGTGAACCCGCGATCAGCGCGGCATCCATCCTCGCCAAAGTCACCCGCGACCGCATCCTCGTCGGGTACGAGGCGCGCTGGCCCGGTTACGGTTTCGCGCAACACAAGGGCTACCCCGCCCCTGCACACCTCGAAGCCTTGCGGCGCCTGGGGCCCTGCCCGGAACATCGCCGCAGCTTCGCGCCGGTGCGCGAAGCGTGCCTTCGCCTTGGGTGAAAAGCCTCCAGCAGCTGTCGGCCCTGACCGGCCAGGGGCAACCGTCCGTTGGAGAAACGTGGTAGCGACCGCAACGTCAAAGCCACCCGCAACCATGTCGTCGTGAAGCGCCTTGTTGCGCAACTGTGCCTTTTGCGAAACAGCAAGAATCACTTGTACGCGATCGCCGCGCTCGTCGGTCCGGCAAGATTGATTAACTCGAAATTCCTGAAGCCTGCCTCGGTGCACCATGCGCGGAAGTCGTTTGCCGTGTAATCGAAGGCGTCACCGAATTCGATCAGCATGTTCAGCGACATCAGGAGCCCGAATGCATTTTCGCGACGGGCATCGTCGATCACGTTTTCGATCGCGATGAATGCGCCGCCCGTCGGAAGCGCCGCATAGGCTTTCCTGATCAGGGTCTTTTTCCTATCGAGGTTCCAGTCGTGCAGGATGTTGCCCATGGTCACGACGTCTGCCTTGGGCAATTCGTCCTTGAAGAAGTCACCCGACACCGCCTTGATACGGCTGCTCATGCCGGCTGCCTTGACGTGCTTCGCGGCGAGCGCCGATACGGACGGCAGGTCGAAGCTGACGAATGTGAGGTGCGGGTGGCGTTCTGCCACGATTCGCGACAACAAGGCCAAAGCGCCGCCGACATCGCATACCGTTCTGTACTTGGAGAATTCGAAATTTTCCGCGAGCAGTTTGAAGTTGCTTGCCTGGAATCCCGTCATGGCATCGAGGAACTGGCCGAGCCTGGCCTCATCTGCGTAGATTTCTTCGAACGTGCTTTTGCCACCACGCTTCGTTTCGTTTTGCGGTTTGCCCGTCTTCAACGCAGTGCCCAGGTCGTTCCAGAATCCGAAGAGTCGGGCATTCAACATCTCGGGCAGGCCTCCGATGTAGCCCGGGTTGTTCTTGTCCAGAAAAGCGCCGGTTTCAGGCGTATTCTTGTAACGGCCCGCATGACCATCGCCGTCGCGGTCGAGAAACTTCAACGCCACCAGTGCATCGAAGAAATCGTAAGTGCCGCGTGGATGCAGCCCGAGCGTGCGACCCAGTTCCTCCGCGGTCGCAGAGCGGTCGCCAAGCGTGGTGAACAAACCCAGTTCCACGGCAGTCAACAAGACCTTCGATGCCCAAAAGGCCGTGGCCGTTTGCATGATGTAGGTCGGATCGAGTTGATTTTTCATTTTCGTACCTCTCCGGGTTGATGACCGAAGCAGAGATTTGGCGGCGCGTGTCACCGGCAGGCGTCCGCGGAACGGATACTAGGCTCAAACGTCCGCTGTTGGACCGGCGATTCGCTTGCGAGTACGACAGGCCGCTCTGGGTCGGAACTCGCCACACGGCGTACCGCCTCGGCATCGACTATCACGACCAGCCCGACGATGGGCAATGCACGGAACACGCCGCCAATCAAACCCAAACCCTGACGTCACTGGCAGCGGAACTGCACGGTCGCGCGGGCCAGCTTGCCGGG
>DATEKI010000094.1:0-2680 GCA_035277545.1 Rhodanobacteraceae bacterium
TGATACCCGGACGCCTGCGCAGGCATGCGCTGAAACGTGCCGAAGAATGGATCCTCGAACGCCGCAACGGCGACGGTGGCCTCGGCGCGATCTTCCCCGCGATGGTCAATGCCTACGAGGCGCTTGCGCTGCTGGGCTACCGGGCCGGACATCCCGCTCGCCGCGAGACGCGCAAGGCCATCGACGACCTGCTTGTGGTGCACGACCACGAAGCATGGTGCCAGCCCTGCGTGTCTCCGGTGTGGGACACTGGGCTTACCTGCCTCGCGCTGCAGGAAGACGGCGACGTACCGGTGGCGACCATCGCGCGCGCACTCGACTGGCTGGCCGCGCGCCAGCTGCTCGACGAGCCGGCCGATTGGCGCGCCTATCGGCCGGCCCTGCCAGGCGGCGGCTGGGCGTTCCAGTTCAGGAACGATGCCTACCCCGATCTCGACGACACCGCGGTGGTGGCGCGCGCGTTGCACCAGTCGCCGCAGCGTGCAACGTTTGCGAGCGCGATCGAACACGCCACGAATTGGCTGTGCGGGATGCAATCGAAGAACGGCGGTTTCGCCGCGTTCGATGCCGACAACGACCACCAGTGGCTCAACCAGATTCCATTCGCGGACCACGGCGCCTTGCTCGATCCCGCTACCAGTGATGTCAGCGGCCGCGTACTCACGCTGCTGTCACTGCTCGATCGGGAACAGGACCGCACTGCGCGCGAACGCGTCATGCGCTTCCTGCTGGACGAGCAGACACCGGAAGGTGCATGGTTCGGGCGCTGGGGCACCAACTACATCTACGGCACCTGGTCCGTGCTGGTCGCGCTGCGCGCGGCCGGCATGGCGGCGGACGATGCGCCGATCCGGCGCGCGGTGACGTGGTTGAAATCCGTGCAGCAGGCCGACGGCGGCTGGGGCGAAGGCAACGACAGTTATCTCGATCCGGAATTGCGCGGCCGCGGCGCGCGCAGCGGCCCGGCGCAAACCGCATGGGCACTGCTGGGCTTGATGGCCGCGGGCGAGGCAGATGGCCACGCAGTGGCGCGCGGCATCGAATATCTCCTGAAAACCCAGACCGCCGGCGAATGGCACGACGCCCGCTTCAACGCGCCCGGTTTCCCGCGCGTGTTTTATCTCAAGTACCACGGCTACAGCCGCTACTTCCCCTACTGGGCGCTGGTGCGCTACCGCAATGTCCACGCTGGGCGGCTCCACTGAAGGCACGGGTTGGGTCGTCGCGCTTCCCGCCGAAGCGCACAGCCTCGGCATACGCGGGGTTGGCATCGGCGGTTGCGCACGCTGGCGCGATGGCTGGATCGCGGTGTCCGGCATCGGCCCGCACAATGCGATGCGCGCGGCGGAACGCCTGCTTGCCTGCGGCGTCGCGCGGCTGGCGAACTGGGGCGTGGCCGGCGCACTGGACGCCACGCTCGCAGCGGGGGACGTGTTGATCGTCGACCGCATCCGCTATGCACGCGGCGATCCGGGCTTCGCCACCGACGCCGAAACAAGCCAACGCCTGGCCGCAACGCTCGCTTCCGCCCTGCGCGTGCGCCGCGGCACCCTCTGGTCGACCGCGCAACCGGTCGCGACCCTGCCCGAAAAGCAGGCCCTGGCCGAACGCACCGGCGCCGTCGCCGTGGACATGGAAGCCGCGCCGGTCGCCGCGGTGGCGCTGCGCGCGAAGCTGCCCTTCGTCGCCGTGAAAGCGATTTGCGATCCGGCCGGGCGCGAACTGCCGGCGGGCATCGTGCGCGCACTGGACGGCGCCGACGAAGGCTGGTCGCCGCGCATGGTCGCGGCCATCGCGTTCGGCGGGCCGGCCACCTGGCGGGCGACGTACGCACTGACGCGCGATTTCCGGCGCGCCCGCCGTTCGCTCGCGACCGCCGCAGCACTCGCTGCATGAGCGGGCGCGTCCTTGTCAGCGGTGCCAACGGATTCGTCGGATCGGCCGTGGTGCGCGCACTGTTGCGCCACGGCTATCCCGTGCGCGCGTTGGCGCGTGCATCGAGTGACACCTCCAGCCTCGACGGACTGGACGTCGAGATCGTGCGCGGCGACCTGCTCGACATGGCGTCGCTCGAACGCGCGCTGCAAGGTTGCGGGGGCCTGTTCCACGTCGCCGCCGACTATCGCCTGTGGGCGCGCGATCCACGCGCAATCCGCAGGGCCAACGTACGCGGCACCCACAACATCCTGCTGGCCGCGCAACGCTGCGGTGTGCGGCGCATCGTGCACACGTCCAGCGTCGCGACACTGGGCCTGCACCACGACGGCACGCCGTCCGACGAAGACACGCCGGTGCGCCTCGACGACATGATCGGCGCGTACAAGCGTTCCAAGTTCCTGTCGGAAGCGCTGGTGCGACGCTGTGCGCGCGCAGGCAGCGACATCTCGATCGTCAATCCCGCCGCGCCGGTCGGGCCACGCGACCGCAAGCCGACGCCGACCGGGCTGATGATCCTCGACGCCGCGCGCGGACGGATGCCGGCGTTCGTCGATACCGGTTTGTGCGTCGTGCATGTGGACGACGTGGCCGAAGGGCACGTGCTGGCGTACGAACAGGGCCAACGCGGACGCCGTTACGCGCTGGGCGGCGAGAACATGAGCCTGCAGTCGATCCTCGCCGCGGTCGCCGAACTGACCGGGCGCCGCGCGCCGTGGTTGAAGCTGCCGCACGCCGCAGTGCT
>DATEKI010000095.1:0-2184 GCA_035277545.1 Rhodanobacteraceae bacterium
GAACTCCGACGAGATCGTGCAGACCGAAACCTTCGCACCGATCCTGTACGTGATGCCATTCAAGACGCTGGACGATGCCATCCAGATGCAGAACGACGTGCCGCAAGGCTTGTCGTCGGCGATCTTCACGCAGAACCTGAAGGCCGCCGAGCAATACCTGTCCGCGATGGGCAGCGATTGCGGCATCGCCAACGTCAACATCGGCACCTCGGGCGCCGAGATCGGCGGCGCGTTCGGCGGCGAAAAGGAAACCGGCGGCGGCCGCGAATCGGGTTCCGACGCGTGGAAGGCCTACATGCGCCGCCAGAGCAACACCATCAACTGGTCGGATGCGTTGCCGTTGGCACAGGGCATCAAGTTCGACCTGTGACGGGACTCGAGACTCGGGACTCGGGAAAGCACAAAGTCCGTCGTCATTCCGGGGCCGGCCCGGCTTCATCAGGTCGGAACCCGGAATCGGTCTCTCGAAACCAAAAAACCGATTCCGGGTTCCGCGCGATGCGCGGCCCCCGAATGACGACGGTGTTGAAATGATGTCTCCAGTGTCTTTCGGGAGCGTGATGGACACACCCTTCGACTTCACCGGTTACCGCATCACCATCGCCGGTGGCAGCAAGGGCATCGGCCGCGCGATCACGCTGGACTTTCTTGCGGCCGGCGCAACCGTTTCGGTGTGCGCGCGCGGGCAGGGTGGACTGGATGCGCTGGCGAAGGACGCCGGCGCGCACGCAAGCCGGTTGCATACGCAGGCTTGCGATCTTGCCGAGGCCGACCAGATCGAACGCTGGATTGCCGACGCGGCACGCGCGATGGATGGCATCGACGTTCTGGTCAACAACGCGACGGGCTACGGCTTCCGCGAAGACGACGAGTCATGGCTGGTCGACTTCAACGTGGATCTCATGGCCGCGGTGCGCGCGTCGCGTTTCGCGGTCCCGCACCTGAAGCAGTCAAGGCACGCCAGCATCCTGCACACCAGCTCCATCGGCTCGTTCCGCCCGCGCACCATGGGGCCGCCCTACGCCGCGCTGAAGGCAGCGTTGAACCATTACACGCGCACGCAGGCCCTGGCCCTCGCCGACAACCGCATCCGCGTGAACGCCATCGCACCCGGTTCCATCGAGTTTCCCGGCGGCGTGTGGGATCGGGTCAGGCATGACAAGCCGGAACAGTACCAAAAGGTACTGGGCACGATTCCATTCGGCCGCTACGGCAAACCGGAGGAAGTGGCGCACCTGGCGCTGTTCCTCGCCTCCCCGTTCGCCGGCTGGATCACCGGACAGATCATGGCGGTGGACGGCGGACAGTCGCTGCGCTTCTGATGCGTGCTGCGCCCGCCCATGTGGCGTGAGAACATGAGTCGATTCTGGCACGGAGTGGCACAAGCATGAACAGCATGTACCCGCGTGCCCGCGCGATACCCTCCGGTGAATTCCCCTGACCCATGTATTCGACGCTTCGCCCGCTGCTGTTTTCACTGGAACCCGAAGCCGCGCACGGCCTGACGCTGTACGCACTGGGCGTCGCGCAGCGCAGCAACCTGATGCGGTTCGTCGCGCAACCGCCACCCGAGGCATTGCCAACGCGCGTGTTCGACATCGACTTCCCGAATCCGGTCGGACTCGCGGCCGGGCTGGACAAGAACGGGGAACACCTCGATGCACTCGGCGCACTGGGTTTCGGCTTCATCGAAATCGGCACGGTCACGCCACGCCCGCAACCAGGCAACCCGAAGCCACGCATGTTCCGCCTTCCGGAACACGAGGCAATCATCAACCGGATGGGATTCAACAACGACGGCGTCGATGCGCTGGTCCGCAACGTCGAAGGATCCGCGTGGCGTGGCGTGCTGGGCGTCAACATCGGCAAGAACAAGGACACGCCGAACGAACGCGCCGTGGACGATTACCTCGCCTGCCTCGAACGCGTGTACGCGCTGGCGAGCTACGTGACCGTCAACGTGTCTTCGCCCAACACGCCCGGGTTGCGCGAACTGCAGGAAGGCGACTCCATGCGCCGGTTGGTCGCCGCCCTGATCGAAATGCGCGAAAAACTCGCCGCGCGACACGGCAAGCGCAAGCCCGTGCTGCTGAAGATCGCGCCGGACCTGGACGAAGCGCAGATGGACGCGATCGCCTCCGCGCTCGCCGGTTCCGGCATCGACGGGTTGATCTGCACCAACAC
>DATEKI010000096.1:0-10027 GCA_035277545.1 Rhodanobacteraceae bacterium
CACACCCGTCACGGCATCGGCTACCGCATGGTCGATCCGGATGCAGTCCCGGCGTAAGCTCCGCTTCCGGCTGATCGTCACCTTCACGCTGTTCGGCTTCGGGCTGAGCGCGTTGTTCGCCGTTGCCTCGCTGTACGTGCGTGCCAAGGTCGAGAACCAGCTGATCGACAAGAGCATCGAGGCCGACCTGCTGCAGGCGGTGGAAAACAAGCACCTGCACCCGGAGCAACCGCCGCACTCGGACCTGATCGTCGTCTGGTTCTGGAATGACCGCACGGTCTACCAGGCGCCGCTGGCATGGCAGGGCCTGCAACCGGGCGTGTACGACATGCGTGGTGGAACCGGCAACCTGCCGGAGCGTTACAAGCTGGCGGTGGTGCGAAAGTACGGGCTGGACGCCTTCCTCACCTACGACATCAGCCGCGAGAGCCTGGGCAAGCGCCAGCTGGTCACCAGCCTGGTCACGGCCGTGTTGCTGTTCACCCTGCTGTCGCTGGCTGTTGGCTACTGGCTTTCGCGGCGCGTCATGCGTCCGGTCACGGATCTTGCGCAGCGTCTGCGGGCGTTCCGCAGCGGCCGCAAGCTGGAACCGCTCGCGCCCCATTTCGCGGAAGACGAAGTGGGCGAGCTGGCCGCCGCGCTCGATGATTACGCGCAACGCCAGAGTGCGCTGATCCAGCGCGATCGTGAATTCAACGCCGACGTGAGCCACGAATTGCGGACACCCCTTGCGGTGATCGCCAGCACCACCGAACTGCTGATGGCGACGCCCGATCTTCCGGAAAAGCTGCACACGCGCCTGCAGCGGATCGCGCGTGCCGTGCGGCAGTCGACCGAGCTGACCCAGGCTTTGTTGCTGCTGTCGCGTGCCGAGCGGTCGGGCCCGGTCGATGGCGAAACCACCGACGTGGCGAAGGTGGTGGAGGAAGTCGTCGACACCCATCGTCCGGATCTCGGCCGCAAGGCGATCGAATTGCGCGCCGAGATCGAATCGCCGGTCACGGTGGAGGCACCATCCTCGGTGGTCGCGGTGGCGTTGGGCAACCTGGTCGGCAATGCCTGCAAATACACCCAGGAGGGCGAGATCGTGGTGCGCGTGCAGGCCGGGCGCGTGCGGATCGAGGACACCGGCCAGGGTATCAAGGCCGAGGATGCGGAGCATCTGTTCGAGCGGGGCGTGCGCGGCGAAGGCGAAACCGTCAAGGGCGCGGGATTGGGCCTCGCCATCGTGCGCCGATTGTGCGAGCTGTACGGTTGGCGGGTTTCGCTGGCACCACGCGCCGAGCGGGGCACCGTCGCGACACTGGATTTCGGCGGCGGCGAAACGCAGGATTGATCCAGGTCGCGCGGGAACTGCAGGTTCCGTTGCATTCACGAAAACGGCGCTGGCGTATACTCGAACCGGGCCGGGGCAGCGGCCCTTGCTGGAACGGAATTTGCACGATTTGGGGTACAGTGGGGCCGTCTGATGCCGAATCGGCCAGGCGGTGCGCGCATTCTTGGAGGGGGTTCATGGACATCGCCGAACTGCTGGCCTTTTCGGTCAAGAACAAGGCTTCGGACTTGCACCTGTCGGCCGGCCTGCCGCCGATGATTCGCGTGGACGGCGATATCCGCCGGATCAATCTCCCCGCGCTCGAACACAAGCAGGTGCATGCGCTTGTGTACGACATCATGTCGGACAAGCAGCGCCGTGATTACGAGGAATTCCTCGAGGTCGACTTCTCCTTCGAGATTCCCGGCCTCGCCCGTTTCCGCGTCAATGCGTTCAACCAGAACCGCGGCGCGGGCGCGGTGTTCCGCACCATTCCCGCCGAAGTGTGGACGCTGGAAGACCTGGGCACGCCCAAGATCTTCAAGGACCTGATCGAGCAGCCGCAGGGCCTGATCCTGGTCACTGGTCCGACCGGCTCGGGCAAATCGACCACGCTCGCGGCGATGGTCGACTACGTCAACAAGAACCACTTCGGCCACATCCTCTCCATCGAAGACCCGATCGAGTTCGTGCACACCGCGCAGAAGTGCGTGATCAACCAGCGTGAAGTGCATCGCGATACCCATGGCTTCAACGAGGCGCTGCGCTCGGCGCTGCGCGAAGACCCGGACTACATCCTGGTCGGCGAGATGCGCGACATCGAAACCATCCGCCTCGCGCTCACCGCGGCGGAAACCGGACACCTGGTGTTCGCGACCCTGCACACCAACTCGGCGGCCAAGACCATCGACCGCATCATCGACGTGTTCCCCGCGGGCGAGAAGCCGATGGTTCGTTCGATGCTCTCGGAATCCCTGCGGGCCGTGATCACGCAGACCCTTCTGAAGAAGGTCGGCGGCGGCCGCGTGCCGGCGTGGGAAATCATGGTCGGCATTCCGGCGATCCGGAACCTGATCCGCGAGGACAAGGTCGCGCAAATGTATTCGGCCATCCAGACCGGCCAGCAATTCGGCATGCAGACCATGGACCAGTGCCTGCAGGATCTCGTGCGGCGCGGCCTGATCACGCGCCAGGACGCGTTGTCGCGCGCCAAGGTGAAAGAAACTTTCAAATGACGACAGGATGTCGTCACCCCGTGCAGCACATGGATGTGCGACGACACGGGGTCCATTGCAAAACCGCGGGATCCCTTGATCTCGGGAGAGAACCATGAGCGCCGTAGACTTCACATCCTTCCTCAAGCTGATGGTGCACAAGAAGGCCTCGGACCTTTTCATCACGGCCGGCGTCGCGCCGTCGATCAAGGTCCACGGCCGCATCGTGCCGATCACTCAGGCGCCGCTGAGCCCGCAGGAAGCGCGCGACATGGTGCTCAACGTGATGAATCCGATCCAGCGCGAGGAATTCGAGAAAACCCACGAATGCCAGTTCGCGATCGGCGTCGCGGGCGTCGGCCGTTTCCGCGTGTCGTGCTTCTACCAGCGCAACTGTGTCGGCATGGTGCTGCGCCGGATCGAATCGAAGATCCCGACCATCGAGGAATTGAACCTGCTGCCGATCGTCAAGCAGCTCGCGATGACCAAGCGCGGCATCGTGATCTTCGTCGGCGCCACCGGCGCGGGCAAGTCGACCTCGCTGGCATCGATCGTCGGCTACCGCAACCAGAACTCGACCGGCCACATCATCACGGTCGAGGATCCGATCGAATACGTGCACAAGCACGAGGGTTGCATCATCACCCAGCGCGAGCTCGGCATCGACACCGACAGCTGGGAAAACGCCTTGAAGAACACGCTGCGCCAGGCGCCCGACGTGATCCTGATCGGTGAGGTGCGTACGCGCGAGACGATGGAGTACGCGATCCACTTTTCCGAAACGGGTCACCTGGTGCTGTGCACGCTGCACGCCAACAACGCGAACCAGGCGCTGGAACGGATCATCCACTTCTTCCCCGAGGATGTGCGCGATCAGTTGTACATGGACCTCTCGTTGAACCTGAAAGGCATCGTCGCGCAGCAGTTGATCCCGACGCCCGATGGCAAGGGGCGGCGCGTCGCGATGGAGGTGCTGCTGGGCACGCCGCTGGTGCAGGACTACATCCGCAAGGGCGAGATCCACAAGATCAAGGACGTGATGAAGCAGTCCACCAACCTCGGCATGTGCACCTTCGACCAGAACCTGGTCGAGCTGTACCACGCCGGGCACATCAGCTACGAGGACGCGCTGCGTTACGCCGATTCCGCGAACGAAGTCCGGCTTGCGATCAAGCTCGCGCAAGGTGGCGACGCGCATTCGCTGTCGCAGGGCCTCGGCGATGTCGAACTGGTGGAGACGCGCGAGAGCGGGCATCGGTTGTGATGCGATCGTCCCTGATCGCTGCGTTCCGAAGCGCGTGTGCAACGGGCTGCATATCGCCCTACAGGGCACCACCTCGGCCATCCTTGGCCTGACTTTCAACAAAAGCTGCTTCGAGTGGCGCAGATCGGGACGCCTGAACCGCTCAGCGATGCTGCACGACGCTGTCCACGTGCAGGCCCCTGGCATCGATCTTCACATCCGTGTCCGCGGACTGGATCAACTTGCCCATCAGGTTGAACGCAGCGACTTGCTGCTGGACCTGCGCCTGGCTGGTGGCGGGCATCGCCGCCGCGAAACGCGAAATCCAGCTGCCCAGCAACGGGTACATCTTGCCGTCAAAGTGCATTCGCAGCAGCGTATCGCCATTGCCCGGGGGCGCGCCCAGTGCGTTCCCGAGTTGGGTGTCTTCGCCATCGCCGATGCCGATTGCGAGTGCGTTCGCGTTGGCCGCGATCCAACCCTGGTTGCCGCCGCCAAGCATCGCCTGAAGCCTTGCTGGCAGGTCGAAGGCCACCGGCTTGCCGTCCAGCGGGATGCTCTTCAACGCGAACTGCGGCATGGTCTGCTGGATCTTCTGTGCCAGCTCGGCGGGATTCGAACTGGCGACCAGCATGCGGCCGGCGATCTGCGGACCGATGTCCCACTTGTCCAGCACCACGCGGAAACCCAGCATCGATGCCGTCTCCGGCGGCATCTGCACGGGCGGATTGGCGGCGGTCTCCGCAAACCCGTTGAGCGCTTGCAATGCCGGGCACTGGTAGGTCCTGGCCGCGGCGGCTTCCGCACGGCTCTTGATGAAGGCCTGCCACTTCTGCAGCGGCAGCGCGAGCACCATGTCGAACATCGACCGGTCGGATTTTCCATCCATGCCCGGCACGGGCTGCTTCAACGCGGTCAGCGCACCCAGCAAGCCGGGCGACAATTGCACGTCGGCGCTTCCGCGGATTTCCTTCGCGGTATAGGCGGTGAAGCCCATGCTTGCGAGCGGGACCTGGCTTGCCAGTGACGCGAACTCGCTTGCGCATGCCGGGTTGGGCGGGAAGGTGCCCAGGTCGTTGGCGAACTCCCGGGTTGCCGCATCCTTGCCGTCATAGAGATTGGCAAACAGTTTCGGCAGATCCACGTAACCCGAGCCGTATTCGCCGTAACCGTTGTCGCTGTTGACGCGCGCCAGCCGGTCCACCGCGTCGCTGGCCGGCTTGGCCAGACCCAGCAGCTTCCCCAGAAGCTCTTCGCTGGCGTTGGCGGGCGCCAGTGTGGCCACCACCTGCTTGTCCTCGATCGCGACGAGCAGATGCAGTTTGGCGTTTGCGCCGCCGATCATCCAGTAGCTCTGCTTGCCGAGTGTGCCGACCGGCGTGGTCGCACCGGCGCGTTTCTCCACGCGCGCCCAGAACGCCTTGAAGGCATCCGGCGAGGCCAGTTCGATCCGCATCACCGGGATATCGCCGATCCCGTAGAACGCATAGAGCGCGGACCGCGAGAAGCCGGTGGCCTGCGCAAGCTCCTTCGCGGAATGCACGCTGCCCAGTTCGTCCTTGATCGCGTCCAGCACCGTCGCAACCCCGGGATCCCTCTGGCCGAAGGCGTTGGCGAACTGGCCGAGCTGCTGGATACGCATGGATGTCAGCTCGTCGTTGGCCTGGCCCCACGCGTCCGCGATGTCCCCGGGCACGGCCCTGGTATTGGCGAACAGGTAGGGCGTGTCGGCGGGCGCGAACGTGATGGGCGCGTTGGATGCGACGTGCTTGCCGCAACCGGCGAGCGCGAGCGCGGAAACGCAGGCAGCCGCAACGACGACCCGGCGCAGGACTGGACGCATGGTTTTTCCTTGTTCCCCGGATGAGGGGTCGATTATGACGGGGCCGCGATCAACTCTGCCAACACGGCCATCCGTGTGGCGACGCCGTTCGCGACCTGGTCGAGGATGCGCGATTGCGGGCCGTCGGCGACTTCCGGCGCGATCTCGATGCCGCGGTTGATCGGCCCGGGATGCAGCACCTGGCATCCCGGCCTGGCCAGCGCCAGGCGACGCGTGTCCAGCCCGTAATGCGCGTGGTACGCGGTGGCCTCGGGGAACTGCGCGTCGGCCATGCGCTCCTTCTGGATGCGCAGCATGATCACTACATCGGCGCCGGCGAGCGCGGCATCGAAGTTTTCCGTCGTCGTGCAGCCCGGGAAATCGCCGAGTGATTCCGGCTGCATCGCGCGCGGTGCGCACAGGCGGATATCGCGCGTGCCGAGCGTGTGCAGCGCCCGCACGTCCGAGCGTGCGACCCGCGAATGCCGGATGTCGCCGCAGATGACCACGCGCAGGCTTCCGAAATCATCATTCCGCTGGCGGATGGTCAGCGCGTCCAGCAGGCCTTGCGTCGGGTGGGCGTGGGTGCCGTCGCCCGCATTGATGATCGACACGCGGGTATTCGCATGCTGCGCCAGGTAGGCGGGCAGGCCGTTTTCGCCGTGGCGCACGATCAACGCGTCGAGCCCCATCGCTTCCAGGGTGTGCAAGGTGTCGAGCAGGCTTTCGCCCTTGCTGGTGGACGAATGCGACAGGTCGAAATTGAGCGTGTCGGCGCCGAGACGTTTCGATGCCAGCACGAAGGAGGTACGCGTGCGCGTGGAGGGTTCGAAAAACAGCGTCAGCACGGTGCGGCCGGCCAGCAGTTCGCGCACCGCGCCTTCGATTCGGAAGCGCTCGGCGCGATCGAGCAGGCGGGCGAGTGCAACGCGGTCGAGTTCTTCGAGGGTCAGCAGGTGGCGCATGGATCAGTGCGTCTGGGTCAGCCAGCCCTCAAGGATAACGGCGGCGGCCAGCGAATCGATGTTCGCGGCGTCGCGGCGTCGCGCGGAGCCTGCCGCCCGTTGCGCGGCGAACCGGCGCGCGGCTTCCTGGGAGGTGTGGCGTTCGTCCACCAGGTGCACGGGCAGCTTGCTGCGCCGGGCCAATGCATCGGCGAACGCCCGCGCACCCCGCGTGACGGCCTGTTCGCCGCCGTCCAGCGTCAATGGCAGGCCCACGACCAGCGCATCGGGTTTCCACTCCGCCAACAGCGCATCGACGCGCGGCCAGTCGGGTTGGCCCGCACGCGCGCTGAGCGGAGCCAACGGCGCCGCGGACCGGCTGATGCAGTTGCCGCTGGCGACGCCGATGCGGCGGGCGCCGTAGTCGAAACCCAGTACACAACCCGTCATGGAAGAACTTCCCCCTTCCGCAGGAAGGGCGGAGCGACAGCGAACGCGCGCGAAGCGCGACGAGGGGGATGGCTCTTCGTGGCCCGAATCACATCCCCCCGATGCTTCGCATCGACCCCCTTCGTCCCGAAGGGGGTGATCATGCGCGACCGGAATAACTGGTCAGATTGGCGGGGTTGATTCCGACCAGCGCGATCGCGGCGTTCCAGCGGTCGTCGAGCGGCGTGTCGAAAAGAATGCGATCGTCGGCGCGCACCGTGAGCCATGCGTTGTCGCGCAATTCCTGTTCCAGTTGGCCCGCACCCCAGCCGGCGTACCCAAGGGTGACGAGTACCCGTGGCGGGCCTTCGCCATCGGCCATCGCGGCCAGGATGTCGCGCGAAGTGGTCACCGCGAGCATGTCGTTGACACGGTAACTCGAATCCCATTCGCGCTTGTCCGGAGCATGCAGCACGAAGCCGCGCTCGGGCTGCACGGGGCCACCCATCAGGACAGGCGCGGAGGCGACTTCCGCGCGCCCGCAAGGCATGTGCATCTGTTGCAGCACGTCGCCCAGCTTGTAGTCGGACAGACGATTGACCACCAGCCCCATCGCGCCATCTTCGTCGTGTTGGCAAATGAAGGTGATGCCGCGCGCGAAATTGGGGTCGCCCATGCCGGGCATGGCGATCAGGAAATGGCCGGCCAGGGAAGGCGTCGCGGGTTTGTCCGCGGACGAGGCATTGGTCTTGGCGGCCTTGCGCCGCGAAGGCTGGGTCATGGCTGGGATTGTATGCCGCACGGCGCAAGTTATTGTGAATCGGTGCCACGCGTCTGCAGCCGGTTGCCGGGCAGGAACTGCCACGTGCGCGTGATCACCAGTTCGGTGATGCGATGTCCCTGCGCGTCCTTCTCTCGCGGAATGGGCGGGAAGGGCGCCGCCAGGTGCACGATGCGCATCGCCGCATCGTCCAGCACCCGGTAGCCTGAGCTGGTATAGACGCTGGCATCGCGCACCTGTCCGTCTGCGGCGATGGTCACGCTCAGGACGACGTTTCCGTGCAGGTGCCGCCGCCGCGCCGCATCGGGATAGTTGAGGTTGCCGATGCGTTCGATCCGGTGCACCCAGGCGACCTGGTAGGCGGCGTCGGCGACGCTCCGGGTGTTGGCCGAAACGTACTTGCGGCGCGGGCGCCGTGCATAGGCTTCCTGGTCATCACGGACTTCCTGCTCCAGCCGCGCCATCTCCAGTCGTTGTTGCACCGGGGTCGGCGCGACCTGTTCCTGCGGTTGCGGTTCCGCGCGGGTGTCACGTTGCTGCGCAACGGCCGCGTCGGCGTGACCCGCGGTGGTGATGATGTGCGGGCCGCTGGCGACCTGCTGCGCAGGTGCGGCCGGCAGCATTTCCGTGGGAGCGACACCGGACTGGGTGACCGGCAGTGGACCCGAGAAGGGCGCGCCCGGGCGATGCGCCTTGTCGCTGTTGCCGCCGCCGGCGTTGTCGGCCTGGGCCAGGAAATCCGCTTTCGCCGGTGCGTCGGCATTGGAGGTGTTGACCAGCGTGACGTCCAGTGTCGGCAGGCTGGGTGCCGGTTTTGCGAAATGGAAGCCGATGCCGAGGATCAGGATGGCGTGCAGCATCAACGAAAACAGCAACGCCGCGCCGAAATGGCTGGCGCCCGGGTCGATTGCTTCGGGGGATGCCACCGCATTCATGCCGCGTACGTTGCCTCGATCGCGTCGAACACGGTGCCCGCGATGTTGAGGCCGAATTGCGCATCCAGTTCGCGTGCGCAGGTCGGCGAGGTGACGTTGACTTCGGTGAGGTAGTCGCCGATCACGTCCAGTCCCGCGAGCACGATGCCGCGCCGCGCGAGTTCCGGACCGACTTCGGCCGCGATCCAGCGATCGCGCTCCGACAACGGCTGGCCCACGCCGCGGCCGCCGGCGGCGAGGTTGCCGCGGAAATCCGTGCCCTGCGGGATGCGCGCCAACGCGTACGGAATGGGTTCGCCGTTCACGACCAGGATCCGTTTGTCGCCCTTGGCGATTTCGGGGATGAACTTCTGCGCCATCACGAAGCGGCGATCGTCGCCGGCCAGCGTTTCCAGGATCGAGTTGAGGTTGGGGTCGTCGCCGCGCGAACGGAAGATGCCGCGTCCGCCCATGCCGTCCAGCGGCTTCAACACGACTTCGCCATGTTCGCGTGCGAAGCGGCGCAATTCCCCGCGGTCGCGTGCGACCAGCGCCGGTGCGCAGCATTGCGGGAAGAGCTGGGCCGCCAGTTTTTCGTTGAAGTCACGCAGCGCCTGCGGATTGTTGACGACACGTACGCCTGCCCTCGCGGCGAGATCCAGCACGAGCGTGTCGTACAGGAACTGCGCGTCGAACGGCGGGTCCTTGCGTGCCAGAACCAGGTCGATGCCGTCGGCGAGCGGCTGCCAGCGCGCTTCACCCAGGGTGAACCAGTCGGTGGTGTTGTCGCGCACTTCCACGGGCGCAAGCCGTGCCCAGGCAACGCCATCGCGCACGGCCAGGTCGCCCTGCAGCATGTAACGCAGCGCATGGCCGCGCCGCTGCGCTTCCAGCATCAGGGCGAGGGTGGTGTCCTTTTCGGGATGGATTGCGCTGATGGGGTCCATCAGCACCGCAACGGTGATGTTCATTGGCCAATATTACCGACCGGCGACCCGGGAGACGCGCCCGGGTCGAGCGGGCGTGGGCCTGCCGCGAGCAACGCCCGTCCGGTGGTTGTGGCAGCACGAGCCCGTGTGGACGTAAGCACGGAGTACAGCGTTCGCTCCGATCCTTCATGGTGTATCTTGGCACACGGCCAGTCTGGGGTCCCAGGGAAGGTCCGGCATCCGTCTTGCAGGGGGACGGTGGGAAGGGGCATTTTATTGACGGCCATCACAATCGCCTGCGGTGTGGCATCCATGTTGCATGGGTTCTCACCGCCTCCTCAAGAGGTGGAATCCTGACCGTGAATGACAACGCCAACCACGATGGCCTGACCGGACTGAAGGTCATGGTCATCGACGATTCGAAGACCATCCGCCG
>DATEKI010000097.1:0-3616 GCA_035277545.1 Rhodanobacteraceae bacterium
GCGCAGCGCGCGGCGTGCCGTCATGCCGTTGGCCGCCTCGGCGACGGTCGTCGTGGTGGCGCTGCATGAACGCGGGTGGCGTTTGAACGCCTGATCACGAAAACGCGACCACGCTCTACTATGCTGCGCGGCGCATGAACACTTCCCCGCATACCGATCGCCCGTGGCGCTGGCTCGCGCTGTGGTGCGTGCTGCTGCTGCCACTCGCGATCCTGTTCCCGCCGATCCCGATCGACGAGACACGCTATCTCACTGCCGCGTGGGAGATGTACAACTCCGGGCAATGGTTGGTGCCGACGGTCAACGGCGTGTGGTATTCGGACAAGTCGCCGCTGCTGTTCTGGCTGGTCGCGGGTGGCTGGGAGATCCTCGGCGTGCACACCTGGGTTGCGCGCATCGAGGCGCTGATCGTCGCGCTCTGCATGCTGCTGGCGCTGCGCCGGCTGGCCGCGCGACTCGGCATGGATGCGCGTGGCGCCGACACGGCGATGTGGCTGCTGGCGGGCTGCCTCGGCTTCACCGTCTTCAGCACCGCGATCATGTTCGATCTGCTGCTGGCGCTCACGGTGCTGGGTGCGTTGCATGCGTTGCTGGATCTCGACGCGGGGAAGTCGAAACGCGGCATCGTCTTGCTGGGCGCGATGATCGGGCTCGGCATCCTCGCCAAGGGCCCGGTGATGTTGCTGCATGTCGTCGCCGTTGCGGTGCTCGCACCCTTGTGGAGCGACACCGCGCGTGCGCACAAGGCGCGCTGGTATTTTGCGCTGCTGGCCGGGTTGCTGATCGGCGTCGCGATCGCCTTGTGCTGGCTGTTGCCGGCCGCGTGGTTTGCGGGGCCGACGTACTGGCAACCGCTGGTGGACAAGGTCACCGGGCGCCTCGCGAAAAGTTTCGCGCACAACCGTCCGTTCTGGTGGTACCTGCCGCTGGTGCCGGTGCTGCTGCTGCCCTGGCTCTTGACCCTGCGCGCGCCGCGTGCCGCGTGGGCGGGCCTGTGGCGCGGAAGATTCGGGCGATTCCTGTGGTGCTGGTGGGTGGTGCCGTTCGTGGCGTTCTGCGCGATCAGCGGCAAGCAGATCCATTACCTGTTGCCGCTGCTGCCGGCGTGGGCGCTGGCGGGCGCGTGGTTGTTGCAGCAAACCGGTGCGCGCCTGCGCCCGCTGTTGTTCGGATTGCTCGCGTTGTTGACGGCGGTCGGAATCGGCGTCTTGCCCTGGCAGGCGGCGAAGGCGTTTGGCTATCCCGTGCAGCTTGGGATAGCCACCTTCGCGCTGGTTGGCTTGATCATCGCGGCTGGCGTGTGGCGTCTGTGGGGGTTCGCTCCGCGGCCACTGGCGTTGTCCGCCACCGCACTGGTTTCGGCGGCGATGCTGGCGGGCGCACTCGCGTATCTCCCGGCGCTGGATGTCCGCCCGGAAGCCGCGTTCGTCAAGCAGGAGATGCGGGCGCGCGTGCCAATCGCACACATTTCCTGGCACAACGGACTGTTCGGTTACACCGGGCGCCTGCACCAGCCGCTGCCGTGGATTCCGCGCGACCAAGTGCGGGCCTGGTGCCGCGCGCACCCCGACGGCATCCTGTTGACCAGCGATCGCAGCGACGAGCCGCAAGGCGTCGCGCCATTCGAGATCTGGCCGTATTTCCTGTCCGGCAGCCACCGCATCGCGGCATGGCGTGCATCGCAAATACTGTCCGCATCCGCACACTGACCTTCGCCACGTGCAATCGCGGCGCAGCGGGATTACGCTCGGGCGGTTGCCTTGGAGGGAAACATCATGCTGCGCATCCGTTCGTTGACTGTCCTGGTCGCCGGAGCATTGGCGACTGTAACCGCCTTCGCCGCGCCGCCGCCCGTGAACGCCCATTCCGAGCTGCACGCAATCGCGGACGCGGTGAACGCGTCCAACCTGCACGCCACCGACGCTGCGCTGGTCGGCTTCGGCACGCGCCACACGCTCTCGACCACCACGTCGAAGACGCGCGGCATCGGCGCCGCACGGCGCTGGGTGGCGGCGCAGTTCGAAACGATTTCGAAAGGCTGCAACGGCTGCCTCGAAATCGTGAAACCTTCGCAGGTATTCACCGGCGAGCGGATGCCCAAGGCGGGCGCCGAAGTGATGGACGTGGTTGCGATCCAGCGAGGGAGCTCTTCCGCCATGGACGGCGCGAACCGCGTGATCGTGATGACCGCGCACCTCGATTCGCGCCGCAGTGACGTGATGGACGCGACCGGCGACTCACCCGGCGCCAACGACGATGCTGCCGGGGTGGCCGCGCTGATCGAAACCGCGCGGGTACTTTCGAAATACAGGTTCCCTGCAACGCTGGTGTATTCCGCCGATTCAGGCGAGGAGCAGGGCTTGTACGGCGGCAAGATCATCGCGCAGTATGCGGTCGACCAAGGTTGGAACGTCGAGGCCAATCTCAACAACGACATGGTCGGCAATTCGCACGGCGGCAACGGCGCTTACGACCCGCACACGATCCGCGTGTTTTCCGAAGGCACCAAATCCAACGAGACACTGAAGCAGGCTGCGTATCGCCGCTACCACGGCGGCGGGGTGGATTCGCCCTCGCGCAACATCGCGCGCTACATGGCTGCGCTTGCGGAAAAATACCTCGACGACTTCCATGTGCGCATGGTGTATCGCACCGACCGCTGGGGCCGTTCGGGAGACCAGGTGCCGTTCCTCGAGCAGGGCTTTCCCGCCGTGCGCTTGTCGGAATCGAACGAGGATTACGACCGCCAGCACCAGAACGTGCGCGTCGAAAACGGCGTGCACTACGGCGACGTGATTTCGGGCGTGGATTTCGATTACCTCGCCAACGTCACGCGCCTCGACGCGATCACGATGGCCTCGCTGGCGATGGCGCCTCCGCCGCCGTCCGACCTCGGCGTGAAGGGCGCGGTGGCCTACGACACCACGTTGTCGTGGAAACCGTCGGCTGGTGCCGCCAGCTACAATGCGTGGTGGCGCGAAACCACCGCGCCGCAATGGCAGCACGTGCAGATTGCGGGCGACGCCGATTCCGTGGTACTGAAGAACGTCATCCTCGATGACTGGTTCTTCGGCGTGTCGGCCGTGAGCAAGGATGGATGGGAAAGCCCGGTCGAGTTTCCGGGGTTCGCCGGCAGTTTCGCGCGTTCGCCCAGGCTTGGCCCGGATGGCAGACCCACGAATGAACGTTATCCGGGTGTGTTCGGAAACACGGGCGGCGATGCGGTGGGGCCGGCGTCGTGGCAGATGCAATCGGGTTCGACGGGTCACTCGCAATAGCCGCGTATTGGTCGGCATCCCCGCCCTATGCGCCTGCGGCTGATGCAGCGACCCCCTGCCTTCGGAAGAAGGTGAGGTTTTCTTCCCTCTTCCAAGGGAAGGGGGATTGAGCGGGATGGCTTTTGTGTTGTGCGCGCGCGGAAGGCGACGGCATGTTCCGCTGCGTCATTCTTCGGCAGGCGTGTCGCCCTTTTCCTGCGAAAGGGAAAAATCAGCGCCGCGGTTTTGCGCGATGCGTGGGAGCAGCGGACCACGGGTCATCGGGCCATGGGTGAGACGGTGCGCTTGCGATCTGCCGGTGGCAGATCGCGCAGCGGCGAGCGCCCGGAGCATGGAAT
>DATEKI010000098.1:0-4831 GCA_035277545.1 Rhodanobacteraceae bacterium
GCCGTCCGCCTGCAACACCACGTAGCGTCCGCCGCCGGCGTCGGCGACCGCGCGCAACGCGGCATCATCGCGCCGTGCCATCAGCGTTCCGCCCGATCCACTGGCGAAGCCGCCGCCAGTCTGCGGCACCGGCGCGCCTTCGCGCGTCCCGACACCGAGCACGTCCACGCGGATGCCTTCCGCGCGCGCGGCTTTCGCCTGCGCGACGGCCGCATCATCCGCCGTGTCGGTCACCAGCACGATTTCTCCGCCCTTGGCGTGGGCCTGCCGGAGCAGCTCGACGCCCTGGCGGATGCCGGCCGCGGCGTCGTCGCCGGGTACCGGCATCACGTCGGGCTTGAGCGCCTGCAGCAGGTTGAGGATCGTGTTCTTGTCGTCCGTCAGCGGCGCCACGGTGAATGCCGCGCCCGCATACGCAACCAATGCCATGCGTGCGTCGCCCGCATCATCCAGCAGGTCGCGCACCGCGAACCGCGCGCGAGTCATGCGATCGGGCCGCATGTCCTGCGCCAGCATGTCGTCGGAGAGCGACAACACCACCACGCGCGCCGCGCCATTGATGTACAGCGGCGCCGGCACTTTCTGCCAGGAAGGCCCGGACAACGCCGCCACGGCGAGCAACCAGGCCAATGCGACCAGCCCCAATGCGAACCGCCTGCGCAAGCCGGTATCGCTGACCAGACGTGGCAGCAAGGCGGCATCCGCAAGCCGGGCCAATGCAGCACGGCCATCACCGTTTCGCGCCAGCACCCACAACACCAACGGCAGCACCGCCAACGCCAGCCACCACCACGGTCGCAGGAAATGCAACGGGAACTCGAAGATGCTCATGCCGCCACCGCCCGACGCGCAAGCCAGCCGCGCCACGGCAACAGCGTGCAGCCCAGCAACAGCGCCAGCGCAAGCGGCCACGGATACCACTCGCGGTCGGGGCGCAGCAACGAGTGCCCGCTCGCCAACGGTTCCAGCGCGTCGATCGTGTGGTAGGCCTGCGCCAACTGGCCGCCATCCGACGCACGGAAGAAGCGGCCACCAGTCGCATCCGCGATCCGTGTGAGCACCTGCGCATCCAGCTGGTTGCCGGGCGCCGGAAACTGGAAACCGAATGCGCTGATCGCCTGCGCGCTCGACCCTACCCCGATCGTGTAGATGCGCACGCCCGCGGCTTTCGCCAGCCTGGCCGCATCCAGAGGCGCCACGCTTCCCGCGGTGTTTACACCATCCGTCAGCAGCACCAGCACGCGCGCACGCGCGGGCAACGCCGACAAGTGCTTCACTGCAAGCACGATCGCGTCGCCGATCGCGGTTTCACGGCCGGCCAAGCCGACCGCGGCGCCACCCATCTGCTGGGCGACAGCGTCCACGTCGAAGGTCATCGGCGTCAGCAGGTACGCCTGGGTTCCGAACAGGACCAGCCCGACGTCGTCACCGGAACGCTGCCTGATGAAACGCTGGGCGATGGCCTTCACCGCGGCGAAGCGGCTTACCACCGTGTCACCGAAGCGCATGTCCTCGATCGCCATGCTGCCGGAACAATCGACGGCCAGCATCAGCGCGCGCCCGGTATGCGCGATCGCCTGGGGCGGCGCGGGTTGCTGCGGGCGCGCCGCGGCGCAGACCAGCAGCGCCCACGCGACTGCGGCCACCCACGCGCGCCAATCGCGAATGCGGACGGCTGCGGTGCGCTGCGCAAGCACGACCGGCTGCGGCAGGTGCAACGCCGCGCCTGGCGCTGCAGGCGGCAGGAACCTCCATGCCAGCCACGGCAATGGCAGCAGCAGGAACATCCAGGGCCATGCGAAGTTCATGACGCGGGCTTTCGTGTCGTGGATCGCGCGAAGGTTCCATCTCCCCACGCCTTCGGCGAACGCGCTTCGTGCGCGTTCGCACTCGCTCCGCCCTTCCCCTGGAAAGGGGTGGATGCGCGTGCGCGCAGCGCACTCCGGCACCACGCGCGCAACGCCGACAGCAGTGCCGGCACGTCGAGCATCGGTTGCGCGCGAAAACGCTCGCTGGCCAACGCGTCCAATGCGTGCCTCGTTGTCTCGTCGGGCGTGTGTGATCGCACGAAGGCATTCCACGCCGCCCCGGTCTGCGCAGCCACATCGGGAGCGATGCGGCGCGCGACGCGCCGCATCAATTGCGACGCCGCGTCCGCAAGGAGCGCGGTGTTTCCATCGCGCGCATGTGCGGCTTCCAGTGCCTCGATTTCGCGCATCACCACGCGCGCCGGCTTGCAGCGCGCCATGTACCGGAACCCCCATGCGATGCCGGCTGCGCCGAGCAAAAGCAACGCCGCGAGCAGCCACCAGCCGGGCGCGGGCGGCCACCAATGCGCCGGGGGCAGATGGATGTCCCGCAGCAGCGGCCCGTTCATCTGCGATACTCCGTGCGGCCTCGCAACAGTGGCGCCAGGATCGTGTCCGGTTCGTCGCCGGTAGCCAGCCTCACCCATGGCACGGAAGCGTCGTCGCAGGCTTTCGCCAGCACACGCCACCCGTGCGAGAGACGGTTGCGCAGCTCCGCCCGGGCGCTTGCAGCCGAAAGATCGACGTGGAGGCGCCCGGCATTCGTCTCGAACGCGTAATCGCCCGCCGGCGCGAGCGCCTGCTCCAGCGCATCCGCCACGATGACGGCCCGCACCTCCGCGCGACGCTTGAGTCGCACCAGCGCGTGTGCCGCGGAATCATCGGTGCACCAACCGTCGGACAGCAACCAGATCCGGCTACCGGTCAGCGCCATCCGTCGGGCGCGCGCGAGCGCAGCCGACAACGGTTCGGTCGTACCTTCGCGCGCCGGCAGCCCTTGTTCATCCCAACGCGCAACGGCTCCAAGCACCGCCAGCGCGCCGCGCGTTCCCGGTTGCGGGTCGACCGCAGCGCGCTGTGCACCGAACGCCATCGCGCCTACCCGATCCCCGCCGCGCACGCAGGTCCAGGCAAGCCACGCAGCCGCACGCGCCGCCGCCACGGACTTGAAGCGCGCACGCGTCCCGAACTGCATCGTTGAATGCGTGTCGATCAGCAACAACGAGCTGCGCTCGCGCTCGGCCTGGAAAAGCTTGGTGTGCCACTTGCCGCTGCGCGCGGTGCGCCGCCAATCGATGTTGCGCGAATCGTCGCCCGCCTGGTAGATGCGTGACTCGGCGTAATCCATGCCGCGCCCGCGCAGCGCGGAAACGTGTCCGCCCGCGAGGGGCGTCCGGATATTCGCCGCACGCGCCACCGGCTTGCCCGCACGCACGCGCAGGGCGACCAGCTCGGCGAGATCGACGCGGGTGAGGCCGGATTCCGGGGAAGGGTGGTGCGTTGCCATTGTGGGCATGATGGATTCGCCGCTTCAGCTTCGCATGCGAAGAAATGTTTTTCTGTCCCCTTCCGTGGATGGGGAGGTCGACGAGGATGGCTTCTGCTTCGCGTGAAGGATCCCCCGCGCGCCTTCGTCGCACGCCCCCCTTCGTTCCGAAGGGGGTGGACCTTCAAGGCAGCGGCACGCGTTCCAGCAACTGCTTCACCACATCATCCACGCGCAAGCCTTCGGCTTCTGCTTCGTAACCCAGCAATACGCGATGGCGCAGCACGTCGGGGGCCAGCGCCTGGATATCCTCGGGCAACACGAAGTCGCGACCCGCAAGCCACGCCGCTGCGCGCGCGCAGCGTTCCAGCGCGATGCTGGCGCGCGGGCTCGCTCCCCACGCGATCTTGCTGCGCAAGTCCGGAGCCCATGGGCGCGGGTCACGCGTCGCGAGTACCAACTGCACGATGTATTCGCCGAGACCTTCCGCCATGTGCAGGTCCAGCACCTGCGCGCGCGCCGCGAACAGGTCCGCCTGGCCGAGCACGCGTTCGGGCTGCACATGCGCAGCCAGTTCATCGCGCGCGCGCGCATGCGCCAACCGCATGATCTCGCGCTCCGAATCGGCTTTCGGATATCCGACGGGCACGTGCAGGAGAAAGCGGTCGAGCTGCGCTTCGGGCAACGGGAAAGTGCCTTCCTGTTCGATGGGATTTTGCGTCGCCATCACCATGAACAATTCGGGCAGTGGCCACGAGCGCCGGCCGATCGTCACCTGGCGTTCGGCCATCGCCTCCAGCAATGCCGATTGCACCTTCGCGGGCGCGCGGTTGATTTCGTCGGCCAGCACCAGGTTGTGGAACAAGGGGCCCGGTTCGAACTCGAATGCGCCCGTGGCCGGACGCAACACGTCGGTACCGGTGAGATCGGCCGGCAACAGGTCCGGGGTGAACTGCACGCGATGGAAATCGGCCTCGATGCGCGAGGCCAGGGCCTTGATCGCCGTGGTCTTGGCAAGGCCCGGAGCACCTTCCACCAGCAAGTGGCCGTCCGCCAGCAACGCGATCAGCAACCTGTCGACCAGCGCCGGTTGGCCGATGACCTCGGTTTGCAGTGCATCGCGGAGGGCGTGGAATCGGGCCTGCGAAGTGCCGACGCCTGCGCCGCCGTGCGAAGCGATGCGCACCGCCACGGATGCTTGTGCGGATAGGGGCTCGGTTTGCATTCGCCCAGTAGACCACAGTCCGTCGCAAAAGTTTTGCCGTGGACGGGTGCCACCGAAAAGCAGACGGCGCGGATCGCCCGCGCCGTCTGCTTCGAAACCCCTTGCCGTCAGGTCACTCGACGGTGGTTTCCTGGCCCAGGATGTGGGGCGTGATGAACACCAGCAACTCGGCCTTGTTGTTGATGTCCTTCTTGTCGCGGAACAACGCGCCGAGGATCGGGATGTCGCCGAGGAACGGCACCTTGGTCACGTCGTGCTCGTTGGTGAACTCGTAGACGCCACCGAGCACGACCGTTTGTCCATTGTCGACCA
>DATEKI010000099.1:0-4427 GCA_035277545.1 Rhodanobacteraceae bacterium
AGAAACAGAACACCGGTTATTTTCCCGAGGGACGTTGCTCATGCGGAAATTTTGCGGTGCCATTCTGACATTCTGCTTGCTTGCAGGCAGCGCGATAGCTTCGCCGCGAACACTCGCGCAAGACGCCCACGCCGCGCAGGACGGTCCGCTGCAGGCGAAGGTGCAGGAGAAGGCCCAGCCCGCGCGTCCGGACGAACCGCTGGTCAGCGCGAAGCACGGCATGGTCGTCAGCGCGCAGCATCTCGCGACGCAAATCGGCGTCGACATCCTGAAGCAGGGCGGCAACGCGGTCGATGCCGCGGTCGCGGTCGGCTACGCGCTCGCGGTGGTGCACCCGTGCTGCGGCAACATCGGCGGTGGCGGCTTCATGACGTTGCACCTGGCCGGCGGCCGCAACCTGTTCCTCGACTTCCGCGAAAAGGCGCCGCTGGCCGCGACGCCCGACATGATGCGGAACGCCGCCGGCAAGGTCGTCAAGGGCCGCAGCACGAAGACCTATCTCGGCGTAGGCGTGCCCGGCACCGTGATGGGCCTCGACGACGCGCTCGAGAAATACGGCACCCTGACCCGCGCGCAGGTGATGGCGCCTGCCATCAAGCTCGCGAAGGATGGTTACGTGCTGCAGCCGGGCGACGTGCGCATCCTCGGCACGTCCACCGACTACTTCAAGCTGTACCCCAATGTCGCCGCGATCTTCCTTGACGATGGCCAGCCGCTGAAGGCGGGGCAGGTGCTGAAGCAGCCGCAACTCGCGCACACGCTGGAACTCATTGCCGAAGGCGGTACCAAGGCGTTCTACGACGGCCCGATTGCCGCGGCCGTGGTCAAGGCCAGCCAGGCCAACCACGGGTTGTTGACCTTGAAGGACTTCAAGGCCTACACCGTGCAATGGGAGAAACCCATCGAGTGCGGCTACCACGGCTACACGATTTATTCGGCGCCGCCACCGAGCTCCGGCGGCACGACCATTTGCGAAACGCTGCAGATCATCGAGCCGTATCCGTTCGCGCAGTGGGGTTTCCATTCCACGAAGAGCGCGCATTACTTCGTCGAAGCCGAGCGCCGCGCGTTCGCCGACCGCAATACCTATCTCGGCGATCCGGCGTTCGTGCAGAATCCGGTCGCGAAACTGCTTTCGGCGGAACATGCCGCCGAGCTGCGTGCCACCATCCAGCCCGACAAGGCCACGCCGTCATCGCAGGTGCAGGGCAGCCTCGGGCCGTACCAGGCCACCAACACCACGCATTATTCGGTCGTGGACGACAAGGGCAACGCGATCGCGGTCACCTACACCGTCAACAGCTATTTCGGCATCAAGCAGATCGCGGGCGACACCGGGTTCTTCCTCAACAACGAGATGGACGACTTCACGTCCAAACCCGGCGTGCCCAACCAGTTCGGGCTGGTGCAGGGCGAGGCCAACCGCATCCAGCCCGGCAAGCGCCCCTTGAGTTCGATGAGCCCGACCATCGTGATGCACGACGGCAAGCTCGCCATGGTCACCGGCAGCCCCGGTGGCTCGACCATCATCTCCACCACGATGGAAAGCATCCTCAACGTGGTCGAGTACGGCATGAACGTGAAGCAGGCCATCGACGCGCCGCGCATCCACATGCAGTGGTACCCCGACGAAATCTTCGCGGAGCCGGGTGCGTTCACGCCGACGGTGCAGTCCGCGCTGGAAGCGATGGGCTACAAAATCCGCGACGTGCGTTCGATGGGCGACATCGCCGCGATCGTGGTGAACCCGAAGACCGGCATGCTCGAAAGCGTCAACGATCCGCGCTATCCGGCGGGCGAGGCGGCGGGGTATTGATTGCAAGTGGCACTTTGAACATCAATGCGGGCGGGCGACAAAAAACCACGCCAGTGCCGCAATGAAGTTGTTGGTGGCGTGCAGCGTGATCGACGGCCACAGCGAGCGCGTGCGCACGCGCAGCCATGCCGAAACGAGGCCCAGGATGATCAGGGCAGGCACCGGGTACCAGGCGAACTTGAAATCGGGCAGGTGCACGCAGCCGAACACGATGGCGCTCGCGAGCATGGCCCAGCCGATCGGCATGCGGTTGGCGAGGCCCGACAACAACACGCCACGGAACACCAGCTCCTCGACGAACGGCGCGACGCACACGACCAGTAGTGCGAGCAGCAGGCGCATGCCGACGGACACGTTGCCGGCAAGCACCGAGACGTCCTGATCGACCTGGTGATGGCCCGCGAGGACGTGCGTGAGCGGTCCACCCAGCAACAACACGAGGACGCCGAGCAGGACGGCGATAACGAATGAGGATTTGTTCGCGGGCGCGGCCAATCCGAAACCCGGCAACTCGGCGCGAGACCATTGCACGCGCCAGGACTGACGAACGAGCAACGTCATCACGAGGGCCGCCGCGGCGATCGTCGCGACGATGAAAATGACGCGTATGTCGGGATTTGCCATCGAGGCCTGGATGGCGGCTTTGGGATTGGGCGATGCGCGATGATGCAGGCTGGCGTTGAACGCATCCCTGAATACCAGCACGAAGGCGGCGATCGCGCCGAACAGGATGCCGAGCCCGAACTGCAGCAGGAAGTAGAGCGCGACGATGCCGAGTCCGCTCCACACGCCGGGGCGCTTTTCTACAGCTTGGGGAGCAGCACAAGAAACAGTGGGCGTATTTTCCGTGGGCAGATCCATTCAAGTTCTGGAGCGGGCGCTGCAAGACAGCGCGCACTCTAGCAGCGCTACACCGCCCAGATTTCCTGGAACACCCGGCGGAAATTGAGTCCGAGTACCTTCTCGGTGACGCGGGCGCTGTAGCCGTGCTTCAGCAACGCACCCGCGACGTACTCGAGCTTGCGTGGCGTGTTGATGTCGGGAAGATACGGCGGGCGGTTTTCGCCCGGCGCGCCGAGGCCGGCTTTCTTGCGTTGCAGCTCCAGCGCAGCCACCTGTTTCAGGTCGTCCGCGCCCACCGTGAAGAACATCGAATCGGTGCCGATGCCCACGTGGTCCTCGCCGCACACGTCCAGCGCGTGCACCATGTGGCGCAGGTAGTCGGCCAAGGTCGGCTGGCGCGTGTCGGCGGTCAGGAACGGCAGCATGTAGATGCCCATCACGCCGCCCTTGTCCGCGAGCGCGCGCATGTCGCGATCGGTCTTGTTGCGCGGATGGTCGAACACCGCGCGGCACGCGGTGTGGGTGAACACGGGCGGGCGCGTGGACAGCCGGATGCCGTCTTCGGTTGTTTGCACGTTGGCGTGGCTCAAGTCCAGCGCAACGCCAAGCTCATTCATCTTTGCGATCGCATGGCGGCCGAGATCGGTCACGCCATCGCTGTCGCCATCGAGGCAGCCGCAGCCGAACGGCGTGCGGCGGTTGTAGGTGAGCTGCATCACCAGGACGTCGAGCTGGCGGAACAGTTCGATGCGCTCGACCTTGCCGTCCAGCATCGATGCCGCCTCGAACGACAGGATCACCGCGATCTTGCCTTCGGGCTTGGCGCGATCGAGGTCGCCGGAGCGCACCACCTTGATGAAAAGTTCGGGATGCTTGTCGATCAGCGATTGCGCCGCGGCGATGTCGGCCACGGTGTCTTCGAAGTTTCCGTCGTCCCCACCCAGCGTGCTCTTGAACGCGGTCAGGCCGGAGTTGCGGATGGCGGCGAGCTCATCGGTGATGCCCTTGTCGTATTGCAGGGTGCCAAACGATGCCAGAGTGTTCGCGTCCAGCACGAACGCGTTGCGGTAGAGGCCTTCCACGTTGGCGGGAACGGGGGCCGGACGCGATCCGCCCGATGGCGTGGCGGCCGCGCGCAGCGTTTGCGGAGGTACCAGCGCGGCGAGCGCGGCAGTACCGGACAGGGTGAGGAAATCTCTGCGGGTCCAGCGTTCGGTTGCCACGGGTTGTCCCCTCCTGAATGTTTCCGGTCTTGAGCCAGCTTTTCCCTTCTCCGTCCGGGAGAAGGGGCGTGCAACGCCGCCTTTGCTGTTGCGCGAAGCGCCGGATGAGGGTTCGGCCCTTCGCGACGGGCAACATGAAAGCACATTGAGCATTCGCGTGTTGCGAACCCTCATCCACCCCCGTCGGAGCACCCTCTCCCGGAGGGAGAGGGAACTTCATCTCGCGACCGGAAATACCGCGGGTCAACTGGTGGCTGTTCACCACGTGCATCGCGGAGGTTACCAGCACGAATACGTCGCGGGC
Source organism: Rhodanobacteraceae bacterium (assembly GCA_035277545.1). Classification (GTDB taxonomy): domain Bacteria; phylum Pseudomonadota; class Gammaproteobacteria; order Xanthomonadales; family Rhodanobacteraceae; genus 66-474. The sequence goes on from DATEKI010000099.1 coordinate 4,187, forward strand.
ATATTCATCGCTACTTCTCGATCCGGTAATTGAAGCTCGCGCGGTTGCCGGTGGTCGCGTTTTCGGCTTCGAATTGCAGGAAGCGGTTCAACGTGTAGCGCAGGGTGATGACCTGGCCCGGCGTGAACAGGCCGACGCCGTAGCTGAGGAACAGGCGCGGCGAAAGATATTTGCCGGCGGTGAAGGCGGAGCCGCCGAGGGCTTCGCTCGAGGACACGCCGGCTTCGAGGCCGAGGCGCGA
>DATEKI010000100.1:0-3005 GCA_035277545.1 Rhodanobacteraceae bacterium
CATGCGTTCTGCGATCGCCGCAATCGCTGCTGGGTCAGCATCGACGCCGTGGCGCGGCTGCTCGAAGAAGGACGGATCGTCAAATCGATCCGCCAAGTCGAGAAGTGCATCCTGTGTTGATGCCGATGTAAAACTGACCCACCGTGCCGATTGGATTTTGACCCGGGGGTATGACGCTCTGAGCGTCGTGGTTGGAGTGTAGTTTCTCTGGTGGTGGCTTACCTCCTTGGTTGATTACGCCGTCGCCGGGTTCGCGGCTTTTTCGGCTCTGGCCTGTTCGCGGGCCTTGATGCGTTTGCCGGCCGCATCGGAGCTGCGCAGGAAGCGATGCGACTGGTTGCCGGTTTCCACGATGTGGCAGTGGTGGGTGAGGCGATCCAGCAAGGCGGTCGTCATCTTTGCGTCACCGAACACCCGGGCCCATTCGCCGAAGTCCAGGTTCGTCGTGATCATGACGCTGGTGTGCTCGTAGAGCTTACTCAGCAGGTGGAACAGCAGGGCTCCGCCGGCCTGCGAGAACGGCAGGTAGCCGAGCTCGTCGAGGATGACCAGTTCGATCCTCATGAGACTGGCGGCGATGCGTCCGGCCTTGCCTTGGGCCTTCTCCTGTTCCAGTGCGTTGACCAGGTCGATGGTGGAGTAGAAGCGCACGCGCTTGCCATGGCCGGTGATGCCGGCCACGCCGAGGGCCGTCGCCAGGTGCGTCTTGCCGGTGCCCGGCCCGCCGACGAACACGACGTTGTGCGCCGATTCGGTGAAGCCCATGTCGGCCAACTGCTCGATCAGCTTGCGGTCCACCGGCGAGGCCGTGAAGTCGAAGCCGGCCAGGTCGCGGTGGATCGGGAAGCGTGCGGCGTGCATCTGGTGTTTCACCGAGCGCAGCGCCCGATCCGTGGCCTCGGCCTTGAGCAGGTGTTCCAGCAGCCAGCGTGCCGCCTCCGTTTCGGCAGCGCCGCGTTCGGCCAGTTCGGACCACGCCGCCGCCATGCCGTGCAGGCGCAGGGCTTTGAGTTCGAGCGCAAGATCACGCATGCTCCACCTCCCGCAGACGGTCATAGCGGGCGGGGTCGGCCAACGGCGGCGTCGCGATCGTGAGGGTCGTCGCCACCGATTCCGGCACCGGCGCATCGTTGAGCCGGGCCAGCACGTTCTGCACATGCTCGACGCTGATACGGCCGGACGGTGGCGCCGACTCCAGCGCCAGTTCCACCGCGACCAGCACGGCTTCAAGGCCGGCCCTGGGCACGATGGCGAGCACCTTGGCCATGGCCCGGTCGCCCTCCGGTTCGCGCAACAGGCTGCGCCGCAAGCGCTGCAGCGGCGCCGGCAGGTCGGCGAACGGCGCACCGTTGCGCAAGGCGCCCGGCTTGCGTTCGAGCAGCGGAATGTAGTGCTGCCAGTCGTAGGCGGTCCGGCTTTGATCGCGCAGGCGCGCATGGCTCGCCACGATTGCATCCCCCGCGACGACGACCACCCGCTCCGGATACAACCGCGTACTGACCAGGTGTCCCGCCAACTCGCACGGCACCGAGTAGCGGTTGCGTGCCACGGACACAAGACAGGTACTGCTCACCCGCGCCGGCTTCTCGACGTAACCGTCGAACGGCGCCGGCATCGGCATCAGCGATTCCCGTTCGTGTTCGAGCATCTCCGCCAGCGTAAACGCCGGGTGCTCCGGATGCTTGAGTTCCTGCCACAGCTCCCGGCAGCGCCGGGCCAGCCACGCGTTCAGTTCCTCGAACGAACCGAAGCGCTGGTCCCGGGCCTCGACCCAGATCCTGCGCCGGCTGTCCTGCACGTCCTTCTCGACGCGGCCCTTCTCCCAACCGGAGGCGACGTTGCAGAAGTCCGGGTCGAACAAGTAATGCGAACACATCGCCGCGAAGCGCGGGTTCACCGTACGGCCCTTGCCCTTGAGTACCTTGTCGACCGCGGTCTTCATGTTGTCGTAGATGCCGCGCCGCGGCACCCCGCCCAGCGCCGCAAAGCCGCGGGTGTGCGCATCGAACAGCATCTCGTGGCCCTGGCCCGGATACGCCACCAGCCAGAACGCCCGGCTCGCGCACAGCTTCAGGTGCGCCACCTGCGCCTTGTAGTAGATCCCGCCGACGATGACCCCTTCCTCGCTCCAGTCGAACTGGAACGCCTCGCCCGGCTCGAAGGTGAGCGGCACGAACGCCGTCGGCGCACCGCCGCTACCTTGCCGCCACGCCCGGATGAAGTCCGTCACCCGCGAGTACCCGCCGCTGTAACCGGCCGCCTGGATCTCGCGATACAGCGCCAAGCCCGTGCGCCGTTCCTTCTTCGGCCGCAGCGCATCCGCCTTCAACGCCTGCACCAACACCGCCTGGAACGGCGTCAACTTCCCCGCCTGCGCCGTCCGCCGATAGCGCGGCTCCTTCTGCGCCGGCGCCCGCAGCCAAGTCCTGACCGTGTTGCGCGACAAACCCGTCCGCCGCACGATCTCCCGCACCGACTTCCCATCGCGGAAATGCATCCGCCTGATCTTGCCGACCATGAACATGGTGATCACCTCAAAGACCCCGCCGCCGAAAACGCAGCAGGTTAGGTTGAACACCCGGGTCAAATTTGGATCGGCACAACCCTCAAAAGTGGGTCAATTTTCGGTCGGCATCAACACTCGGCGACGCTGAGAAATTCTCCCGGCAACATGATGCCGCGCCGCGGGTGGCGCCAGCGCATCAGTGCTTCGTAACCGACGACCTCGCCGGTGTCGAGCTTCACGATCGGCTGGTAATACGGCACGAACTCGTTGCGCGTCAGGCCGCGCCGCAGGTCGTTTTCCACCTCCAGCAGCGATACCGCTTCCTTGCGCAGCGCGTCGTCGAACACCGCGCAGCGGTGGCGCCCTTCGGCCTTGGCACGGTACATGGCCGAATCGGCGTCGCGCAGCAACTCGTCCGGGCTTTGGTAGTGCGGTGCGGCCAATGCGATGCCGATGGAGGTCGAGGTGAACAGCTCCTTGGAAGCGAGCCAGAATGGCG
>DATEKI010000101.1:0-7032 GCA_035277545.1 Rhodanobacteraceae bacterium
GGTCGCCGCGCAGAAAGCGCGCGAAGGGCAGGATTTCTTCCCGCTCACCGTCGATTACCAGGAAAAGTTCTATTCCGCCGGCCGCATCCCCGGCGGTTTCTTCAAGCGTGAAGGCCGGCCGACCGAAAAGGAAACGCTCACCTCGCGCCTGATCGACCGCCCGATCCGTCCGCTGTTCCCGGAAGCGTTCAAGAACGAAGTGCAGATCGTTGCGACCGTGGTGTCGTTGAACCCGGAAGTGGACGGCGACATCCCGGCGCTGCTGGGTGCGTCCGCCGCGCTGACGTTGGCCGGCATTCCGTTCAAGGGCCCGATCGGCGCCGCGCGCGTCGGTTACGTCGGCGGCAAGTACGTGCTGAATCCGAGCGCGACCGAACTGAAGTCGTCCGACCTCGACCTCGTGGTCGCCGGCACCGCCAACGCGGTGCTGATGGTGGAATCCGAAGCCAAGCTGTTGTCCGAAGACGTGATGCTGGGCGCGGTGACGTTCGGCCACAAGGAAATGCAGGCCGCGATCCGCGCGATCGCCGAGTTGGCTACCGAAGTCGGCAAGCCGTCGTGGAACTGGCAGGCGCCCGAGCGTGACGCGCAGCTCGTCTCCGCGGTGCGTGGCGAGGTCGGCGACAAGCTGGCCGCGGCGTTCCAGATCAAGGACAAGCTGCAGCGCCGCGACGCGGTCGCCGCGCTGAAGTCCGACGTCAAGGAAGCGCTGAAGGCACAGGCCGAAGAGAAGGGTTGGCCGGCCGCCGATATCGCTGCCGAATTCGAGGATCTCGAATATCGCACCGTGCGCGACAGCGTGCTCAAGACCAAACAGCGCATCGACGGCCGCGGTCTGGAAGACATCCGTCCGATCAACGTGCGCGTCGGCGTGCTGCCGCGCACGCACGGCTCGGCGCTGTTCACCCGCGGCGAAACCCAGGCGCTGGTCACCGTGACGCTCGGCACCGGTCGCGATTCGCAGATCATCGACGCGCCGGAAGGCGAGTCGAAGGATACCTTCCTGTTCCACTACAACTTCCCGCCATACTCGGTTGGCGAATGCGGCCGGATGGGCGGCCCGAAGCGCCGCGAGATCGGCCACGGCCGCCTTGCCAAGCGCGGCGTGCAGGCCGTCAAGCCGTCGATGGAGCAGTTCCCGTACGTGATCCGCTGCGTCAGCGAAATCACCGAGTCGAATGGTTCCAGTTCGATGGCGTCGGTGTGCGGTTCCTCGCTGGCGATGATGGACGCGGGCGTGCCGCTGACGGCGCCGGTCGCGGGCATCGCGATGGGCCTCGTGAAGGAAGGCAACGACTACGTCGTGCTGAGCGACATCATGGGCGACGAGGACCACCTGGGCGACATGGATTTCAAGGTGGCCGGCACCGCCGAGGGCGTCAGCGCCCTGCAGATGGACATCAAGATCGACGGCATCACCGAGGAGATCATGCGCACCGCGCTGGCACAGGCGCACAAGGGACGCATGCACATCCTCGGCGAAATGGCCAAGGCCATCAGCACGCCGCGCGGCGAGATGAGCGAGTACGCGCCGCGCCTGCTCACCATCAAGATCCATCCGGACAAGATCCGCGAAGTGATCGGCAAGGGCGGTGCGACCATCCGTTCGATCACCGAGGAAACCGGCACCACCATCGACATCTCCGACGACGGCACCGTGGTGATCGCCTCGGTCAACCGCGAAGCCGCCGATGCGGCGAAGCACCGCATCGAGCAGATCGTGGCCGATGTCGAACCCGGCCGCATCTACGAGGGCAAGGTCGTCAAGCTGATGGACTTCGGCGCGTTCGTGACGATTCTTCCCGGCAAGGACGGCCTGGTGCACGTCTCGCAGATTTCCAACGAGCGCGTCGAGAAGGTGTCCGACAAGCTCAAGGAAGGCGACGTGGTCAAGGTCAAGGTGCTGGAAGTCGACAAGCAGGGCCGCATCCGCCTGTCGATGAAGGCCGTCACCGAGGACGAGAAGGCCGCGACACCGGCCTGATTCGCGGCCGGAATCGGTTTCGCAAAAAACGGGCCTTCGCGGCCCGTTTTTTTGCGTGCCGTCCCTGGCGAAGAGCTCCGGAGCCTGCTTTTCGTTTCGGGCGCTTGATTTATCCGCCCGCCGCAACGATCTTGCGGCGATGGACACGAACGCGCGCATGCCGGTGTTGTTCGTCGGCCACGGTTCGCCGATGAACGCGATCGAGGACAATCCCTGGCGTCGCGAATGGCAACGCCTCGGCGAAACGCTGCTGCGTCCGCGCGCGGTGCTGTGCGTATCGGCGCACTGGGAAACGCGCGGCGTCGGGATCACCGCTGCGGCGAAGCCCGAAACCATCCACGATTTCTACGGGTTCCCGCGCGAGTTGTTCGCGGTGGAATACCCCGCGCCGGGTGATCCGGAACTCGCGCGGGACATCGCGCGACGCGCCGGCGACGAAACGATCCCGATCCACCTCGACGAGCGGCGTGGGCTCGACCATGGCGCGTGGAGCGTGCTGTACGCGATGTATCCCAAGGCGGACCTGCCGGTGTTGCAGTTGAGCCTGGATACGCGCCAGCCGGGTGCGTGGCATTACGCGCTGGCGCAACGATTGGCATTCCTGCGTGACGAAGGCGTGCTGGTGCTTGGCAGCGGCAACATCGTGCACAACCTTCCGTTGCTCGGCCGGTACTGGCAGGCCCCTTCGCCGCCGGACTGGGCAACGCGATTCCGTGATCGCGTCAAGGCATCGATCGCCGCGCGCGATCACGCTGCCTTGGGCGATTGGCAGTCACTCGGGCCCGACGCTGCGCTCGCCATTCCAACGCCCGAGCACTACCTGCCATTGCTGTACGCGTTGGCGCTGCAGCGCGAAGACGACACCGTCGAGACATTCAACGACGACGTGTTCGCTACCTTGGCGATGACTTCGTTCCGGATCGGTTCGGGGAGCTGAATCCCGTTACCCACGGACCTTTCGCTTTTCCCCGAAACGGGTAGACTCGCCCAGACGGGCGACGCCGGAAGGGTCCGACGCCCCCGCGGAGTTCTGGAGGGCGCGATGAAGCCGACCGACATCCGCAACCCGCAATACTTCCACAAGGTGGTGGACTGCCAGTGGGCGTGCCCCGCGCACACCCGCGTGCCCGAGTACATACGGCTGATCGCGGCAGGCCGCTACGACGATGCGTATCTTCTGAACTGGGACTCCAACGTGTTTCCCGGGATCCTGGGGCGCACCTGCGATCGGCCGTGCGAACCTGCCTGCCGGCGGGGGCGCGTCGAGGAAAGCAATGGCGAGAAGCCGGAGCCCGTCGCGATCTGCCGCCTGAAGCGCGTCGCGGCCGACAACCGCAGCGAGGGCATCGAAGCGCGGATGCGTTCGCGATTGCCGGAGCGGATTCCCGGCGCAGAAAAATTCCGGATCGCCTGCGTGGGCGCGGGGCCGTCCTCGCTGGCGCTCGCGCGCGACCTCGCGCCGCTGGGTTACAAGGTCACGATTTTCGAAGCCGACGCCAAGGGCGGCGGCTTCATGCGCACACAAGTGCCGCGCTTCCGTTTGCCCGAACACGTGATCGACGAGGAGGTCGGTTACATCCTCGATCTGGGCGTGGAACTCGTCGGCAACCGCCGCATCGATTCGCTGCGCGGATTGCTCGACGAAAATTTTGACGCGGTCTTCGTCGGCTGCGGCGCGCCGCGCGGACGCGACCTGCACGTTCCCGGGCGTGACGAGGCCGCGTCGAAAATCCATGTCGGCATCGAGTGGCTGGCCTCGGTTTATTTCGGCCATATCAAGAAGGTCGGCAAACGCGTGCTGGTGCTGGGCGGCGGCAACACCGCGATGGATTGCTGTCGCAGCGCGCGACGCCTGGGCGGCGACGACGTCAAGGTCATCGTGCGTTCCGGCTACGGGGAAATGAAGGCCAGCCCGTGGGAAAAGGAAGACGCCGAACACGAGGGCGTCGAAATCCTCAACTGGCTGAATCCGAAGTCGTTCGTGCACGAGAGCGGCAAGCTCACCGGCATGTGGTTCACGCCGATGCGCGAGGAACACGACGCGAACGGCAAGCGCAAGCTGCTTCCGACCGGTGAGCCGGATCGTTTTTTCGAATGCGACGAAGTACTGATCGCGGTGGGCCAGGAGAACGCATTTCCCTGGATCGAACGCGACCTCGGCATGGCGTTCGACGATTGGGGCATGCCCAGGCTCGACAAGCTCACCATGCAATCGTCGTTGCCGAAAGTGTTCTTCGGCGGCGATGCCGCGTTCGGCCCCAAGAACATCATCTGGGCGGTCGAGCACGGGCACCAGGCCGCGGCGTCGGTCCACAATTTCCTGCAAGGTGAAGACGTTCGCAAGCGCCCGCCGCCACTGACCAACCTCGTGTCGCAGAAGATGGGCATCCACGAGTGGAGCTACGACAACGACATCTCGCCGGACGAGCGTTTCGTGGTGCCGTGGGCACCGAAGGAAAAAACGCTCAAGAACATCAAGCAGGAAGTCGAACTCGGTTTCGACGTGCAAACTGCCTGGAAGGAAGCGCAACGTTGTTTGAACTGCGACGTGCAGACGGTGTTCACGAAGGACATCTGCATCGAATGCGACGCCTGCGTGGACGTGTGCCCGATGGATTGCATCACCTTCACGGCGAACGGTGACGAAGCCGATCTGCGCATGCGGCTGACCGCGCCGGCCGAAAACGCCGAGCAGGACCTGTACGTATCGGGACCGGTCAAGACCGGCCGCGTGATGGTGAAGGACGAGGACGTGTGCCTGCACTGCGGGCTGTGCGCCGAGCGCTGTCCGACCGGCGCGTGGGACATGCGGCGGTTCCTGTTCGCCGAGTCGTATGCGGGTCGCGGCGAGGATTATTCGGCGCTGCCTGCGAAGAAGAAGGTGGCGGCGTGATGCCACACAGGCAGGTACATGATCCGGAACCCGGTGCCTTTGCGTTTGCACCTTCAAAGTCGCTGGGCCCCGGCTTGCGCCGGGGTGACGCCAACAATAGGTGGCGCGCATGAGCCCCATCACCGCCACCAACGACTTCGTCGTCAAGTTCGCCAACATCAACGGGTCCGGTTCGGCGTCGGCGAACGAACTGTTCGCCAAGTGCATCCTGCGCATGGGTGTGCCGGTTTCACCGCGCAACATTTTCCCGTCCAACATCCAGGGTCTGCCGACGTGGTACGAAGTGCGCGTCAGCGAAGCAGGCTGGTTGGGCCGCCGCGGCGGCTACGATCTTTCGGTTGCGATGAACCCGCAAACCTGGGATGCGGACGTGAAAGGACTCGCACCGGGCGGCTACCTGTTCTACGACAGCTCGAAGCCGCTGCCGAAATTCAAGTTCCGCGACGATGTCACCACGATCGGCGTGCCGTTGACCGACATCGCCAACCGGACCTGGGACGATCCGCGCCAGCGGCAACTGTTCAAGAACATCATGTATCTCGGCGCGCTGTCGACGTTGCTCGGCATCGAGCGCGACGTGGTGGTGGCGCTGATCGGAGAGCAGTACAAGGGCAAGCAGGCGCTGCTGGAACCCAACGTGCATGCGCTGGACCTCGGCCGCGATTACGCCGCCGAAAACCTGCAACCGATCGGCCTGAAGATCGAACGCCGCGACAACGTCGGTGACCGGATTTTCGTGGACGGCAACAGCGCCGCCGCGCTCGGCATGGTCTACGGTGGCGCGACGGTGTGTGCGTGGTATCCGATCACGCCATCGTCGTCTCTGGCGGAGGCATTCCAGAAATATTGCGCGAAGCTGCGCGTGGACAAAAACACCGGCAAGCACAACTACGCGATCGTGCAGGCCGAGGACGAGATCGCGTCGATCGGCATCGTCACGGGCGCCGGGTGGAACGGTGCACGCGCGTTCACGGCCACGTCCGGGCCCGGCATTTCGTTGATGAACGAGATCATCGGACTCGCGTACTTCGCGGAGATTCCGGTAACGCTGGTGGACGTGCAGCGCGGCGGACCTTCCACCGGCATGCCCACGCGCACGCAGCAGTCGGACGTGATGTTCTGCGCGCATGCCTCGCACGGCGACACCAACCACGTTCTGCTGTTTCCGGAAGACCCGCACGAATGCTTCGAGTTCGCGGCCAAGGCACTGGACCTTGCCGACCGCCTGCAGACGCCGGTGTTCGTGCTGAGCGATCTCGACATCGGCATGAACCACCGCCTGTGCAAGCCGTTCGAGTGGGACGAGGCGCGCCATTACGACCGCGGCAAGGTGTTGACCGCCGAGGAGCTGGAGGCCGGCAAACCATTCGGCCGCTATCGTGACGTCGACGGCGACGGCATCCCCTATCGCACCTATCCGGGCACGCATCCGACCCGCGGCAGTTTCTTCACCCGCGGCACCAGCAAGAACGCCGATGCCAAGTATTCCGAGCGTGGCGAGGATTACACCGAGAACATGCAGCGGCTGCAGCGCAAGCTGGAAACCGCGAAGGCATTGTTGCCGCAGCCGGTGCTGCATCGTGCCCCACACGCGGCGAAACATGGTGCGATCCATTTCGGCTCCACCTCACCCTCGATGGCAGAGGCGATCGCGAAGCTTGATGCCGATGGCATGCACATCGATGCGCTGCGCGTGCGCGGTTATCCGTTCGCCGATTCGGTACGCGAATTCGTTGATGCCCACGAACGCGTATTCGTGGTCGAGCAGAACCGCGACGGGCAACTGCGGTCCCTGCTGATCGAACAGTTCGAGATCGATCCTGCGCGGTTGATTCCGATCCTGCACTACGACGGCACGCCGATCACCGCGCGGTTCATCGCCAAGGCGATCGGTGAGCGGATGGGCGTTGCGGATGTGACGCCGATACGTGATGGCAAGGTGGCCTGAGATGACCTATCTCCCCAAACCCAAACTCCACCACCCTTCACTGCAAAGGAACCGCGTCGGTTTCACCCGTCGTGATTACGAAGGCGCGATTTCCACGCTGTGCGCGGGCTGCGGGCACGATTCGATTTCGGCCGCGATCATCCAGGCGTGCTGGGAACTGGACATCGAACCGCACCGGGTCGCCAAGATTTCCGGCATCGGTTGCAG
>DATEKI010000102.1:0-4314 GCA_035277545.1 Rhodanobacteraceae bacterium
GCGCGATCGGGGTTGTAGCGGAACGACACGTGCTCGAACCGCACCTCGCCGCCATGGGTTGCGAGCGGCTTGGCGCCGGGCGCGTCCCGGACCTCGGCGTGTTCGTCCAGCAGCGCGAACATGTGTTCCATGTCGATCACGCCCTGCTTGATCTGGCGCCAGGTGAAGCCGAGCATGTTGAGCGGAATCGCGAGCTGCAGCAGCCAGCCATTGACCATCACGATGTCGCCGACCGACAGCGCGTGCGACACGACCTCGGATGCAGCCATCGCCATCAGCAAGGTCACGCCGATCGCGATCACCAGCGCCTGCGCGCCGTTCAGCACGGCAAGTGAGCTCTCGGTCTTCACGGCCGCGTCCTCGTAGCGGCGCAGGTCGGCGTCGTAGCGGCGTGCCTCGAATTCCTCGTTGCCGAAATACTTCACCGTCTCGTAATTGAGCAGACTGTCGATCGCGCGTGCGTTGGCCAGGCTCTCGACTTCGTTCATCACGCGCACGCCGGCGGTGCGCCATTCGGTGATCCAGATCGTCACGACGATGTAGATGGCCATCGTGACCAGCGTGACGATCGCGTAGCGCCAGTCCAGCGCGCGCAGCATGAACACGATCACCACCACGATCTCGAAGATCGTCGGCACGATGTTGAACACCACCCAGCCCAGCAGGTTGTACACGCCGCGGGTACCACGCGAGATGTCGCGGCCCACGCCACCGGTGTGGCGGTCGAGGTGGAAGCGCAGCGAGAGCTGGTGCAGGTGCCGGAATGCGTCCAGCCCCGACGCGCGCATCGCGCGCTGGCTCACGCGTTCGAACACGGTGTCGCGAAGCTGCCCGAACAGCGCGCCGATCAGGCGCAGCACGCCGTACAGCGCGATCAACGCGATCGGCACGGTGAGCGCGGCGATGCGCGGGTCGAGATGGTTGACGATGTCCCGGAATGCGATCGGCACGTACACCGTCGCCATCTTCGCGATCACCAGCAGCGCCGCGGCGATCGTCATGCGTGCGGGGAAACCACGGATGTAGGGCCACAGCATCGCCAGCACCCGCAGCGTGCCGCTGCCGGAGCGTGTTTTCCCGGGCGACGTTGATTGCGCGGCCGTTTCCGAAGTTGTTGCACCCGCATGTTCGTTGCGCGGCGCGGCGGTCGCGTGCGGGGTCACCGCCGGTTTCGGTTTGGCGGGATTGTCTTGATCGGGCTGCTGCGGGTCGGCCATGCGGGAATCATGGGGGCGCCGCGGCCGGCCTTCCAGCCCGATCCGCTAAACTTTCGCGTTTCCACGACGCCTGTTTCCCGATGACCTTCCGGACCCGCTTCGCCCCCAGCCCCACCGGTTTCCTGCACATCGGCGGCGCCCGGACCGCGCTGTATGGCTGGCTGGAGGCACGCCACCGCGGCGGCCAGTTCATCCTGCGCATCGAGGATACCGACCGCGAGCGATCCACCGACGCGGCGGTGCAGGCGATCCTGGACGGCATGCACTGGCTGGGGTTGGATCCCGACGAGGGCCCGTTCTACCAGACGCAGCGGATGGACCGTTACCGCGAAGTCGCGCAGCAGCTGCACGACGCGGGCAAGGCGTACTGGGCGTACGAGTCGAAGGAAGAACTCGATGCGATGCGGCAGGCCATGCTGGATCGCAAGGAAAAGCCGCGCTACGACGGCCGCGCGCGCGACGCGAATTTTCCGTATCGCGACGATCCGAATCGCGTGCTGCGCTTCAGGAATCCGCAGTCCGGCTCGGTCGTGTTCGACGACAAGATCAAGGGCCGCGTCGAATGGGCCAACGCCGAACTCGACGATTTCGTGATGCTGCGATCGGATGGCTTCCCCACCTACAACTTCGCGGTGGTGGTGGACGACATCGACATGGGCATCACCGAAGTGATCCGGGGCGATGATCACGTCAACAACACGCCGCGGCAGATCAATCTTTATGAAGCGCTGGGCGCACCCGTTCCCGTGTTCGCGCACCTGCCGATGATCCTGGGGCCGGATGGGCAGAAGCTTTCCAAGCGCCACGGTGCGGTCGGCGTGATGCAGTATCGCGAAGACGGTTACCTGCCGCACGCGCTGCTGAATTACCTGGTGCGGCTTGGCTGGTCGCATGGCGACCAGGAAATTTTCTCGATCGCGGAAATGATCGAGCTGTTCGACATCGCCCACGTCAACCATTCCGCCGCGCGTTTCGATTTCGCCAAGCTTGGCTGGCTCAACCAGCACTATTTGAAAGAGGGCGATCCGCGTGAGCTCGGCAAGGAACTGGCGTGGCACCTGGAACGGCTTGGCATGGATGTGTCCAAAGGCCCCGATCCCACGGAAGTCGTGCTCGCTTTGCGCGAACGCGTGCAGACGTTGAAGGCCATGGCCGAACAGGCGCGCATCTGGTACGCGCCGATCGAGGCCTGGGACGACAAGGCGGTGAAGAAGCATTTGCAGTCGGACGGCGCCGCCGATGTATTGCGTGCGATGCATGCGAAGCTTGCGGCGCTGCCGGTCTGGAAACCCGCCGACATCCACGCGCTGGTCGCCGAAGTCGCAACCGAACGCGGCATTGGCATGGGCAAGGTCGCGCAGCCCTTGCGCGTCGCGATGACCGGCACGGCGGTGTCGCCGTCGATCGAGGACACCGTGTATCTCGCGGGGCGTGACGTCGCGTTGAAGCGCATCGATGATGCGATCGCGCGCGCGGCGCAATAGTTTCGGATGTCGTCATCCCGGCGAAAGCCGGGATCCATTTTGATTTTCGATCAAAAGCTCCAAGATCAAAATGGATCCCGGATCGCCGCGCAGCCTGCCTCGGAAGTGTTCTTGATCCGGGGCGGCGTCCGGGATGACGAACAAAAATTGTTGCCTGTCACTCGCTTCATGCCATTGATATGGATGATCTGCTGCAAAAGCTCCTGCAAGGCGTCGATCCCGGCACGCCCGGCGCATTCTGGCGCTTGCTGCACAACATGCTGGCGCTGGTGCCGTGGTGGCCGCTGATCTGGTTCACGATCGCGTGCGCGGGCATCGGCGCCGCGATCGGTTGGTGGCGCGGAAGGGTCGGGCTGGGCATCGCGCTCGGATTGGTGGTGGGGCCGATCGCGTGGCTGGCGTTGTGGGCGCTTCCGCCCGGACGTTACGGACCCGCGCGGCGCCGCCTTGATCAGCGCCAGGCGCTTGACCGAAAGCCCGCCTGACGGTCGGTGCTTGCAATCGGTGGCCTGCACCCTGACATAGATGGCATCGCGAGCGCACTTCGGCGCGAGCGCTAGAATGCAGCCATGGCCACCACTGCACGCAGGCTTTCCCATCACCATCACCATGATGCCGCGGGCATCGTGCGCGAGGTGGAGCGCGAGTGCACGTCGCGCGGCTTGCGCCTGACGCCGTTGCGACGCGAAGTGCTGGAGCTGGTCGCGAAGGCGCGGAAACCGGTGAAGGCGTACGACCTGCTGGAGTCCTTGCGCGACAACCACGCCGGCGCCGCGCCGCCCACGGTGTATCGCGCGCTGGATTTCCTGCTTGAGAACGGCTTCATCCACAAGCTTGAGTCGATCAACGCGTTCGTGTTCTGCCAGCATCCCGCCGAAGCGCACCAGGTCCCCTTCCTGATCTGCGACAAGTGCGAGAACGCGACCGAAGTGTGCGATGAAGGCGCGATCGCCAAGCTGATCGAGCAGCAGGCGCGCGGGTTCGGCTTCCGCGCCAAGGCGCAGACGCTGGAAGTCCACGGTCTCTGCAGTCGCTGCGCCGCGGCCTGAGCGGCCCTTTCCCCTGACGTCAAAAGACCTGCCATGCGGCGGTGATCCGCAGGTTTGTCAGGCGTATTAGTTATGATATAACATAACAAAACTAATCGAGGGTTTTGCACCATGCAATGCCGGATCGCCGTGACCACCGTGATATTCGTCCTGGCTTGCGCATACCATGGCCCGGTGCGCGCGGAAGCGGCGGCGCAAACCGTTGCGACCCCGACGCAACCGGATGCCGCGCCCGCGCCGGCCACGAGTACGGACAGTCCCCCGCTGACGCTGGACACCGTGCAGGTCAGCGCGAAGCTGGATCGCGCGCGCAATGCGCTGTCGCCGGACACCGGCACGAGCCAGACGGTTTTCGACCGCAAGGCCATCCGGCAGATGCCGCAGGGCGATAACGCGTCGTTGAACCAGGTGCTGCTGCAGGCGCCGGGCGTGGTACAGGATTCGTTCGGGCAACTGCACGTGCGCGGCGACCACGCCAACCTGCAGTACCGGATCGACGGCATCATCATTCCCGAGGGCATCAGCGGTTTCGGCCAGACGCTGGACGTGCGATCGATCGAATCG
>DATEKI010000103.1:0-2898 GCA_035277545.1 Rhodanobacteraceae bacterium
CCGATCTCGACCAACGCGACGTCGAAACCACGGGTGGCTTCGTCGATCACGTGCTTGATCTGGTTGGTGATGTGCGGAATCACCTGCACCGTGGCGCCGAGGTAATCGCCGCGGCGTTCCTTGCGGATCACCGCTTCGTAGATCTTGCCCGTGGTGATGGAATTCTTGCCCGACAGCCGGGTGCGCACGAAGCGCTCGTAATGCCCGAGGTCCAGGTCGGTTTCGGCGCCATCGTCGGTGACGTACACCTCGCCGTGCTGGAACGGGCTCATGGTGCCGGGATCGACGTTGATGTAAGGGTCCAGCTTCATCAACGTCACGTTGAGGCCGCGGGCCTCGAGGATGGACGCCAGCGACGCCGAGGCGATGCCCTTGCCAAGCGAGGACACCACGCCGCCGGTGACGAAAATCAGGGAGGTCATGGTCGGACCGTTCGTGGAAAGTCGCATTCTAGCGGAACCCCGCCCTGCAACCAACGCGTGCGTGCGCACCAGCCTGCCCGGCAGGCCCGCAAACCATGCACTTGCACGGGTCGAGGAGCTGGCCGAGACTTGCGCCAGGGCCGGTTCGAAAGCCGACGGGTGGAGCGGCATCGTGGCGAAGCTGCGTGCGTTCTGGTTCGAGTTGAAGCGCCGCAACGTGCTGCGTGCGGGCGTCCTGTACGCGGCGGCGGCATGGTTGCTGGTGCAGGTCGCCACCCAGGTCTTTCCGTTTTTCGGCATCCCCGAATGGATCGTGCGCTGGATCGTCGTCGCCTGCGTCCTCGGCGCGCCGTTCTGGCTGGCGCTGGCGTGGTTCTATGAACTGACGCCGGAAGGATTGAAGCGCGAGACGGAAGTCGCGCCACACGAATCCATCGCGCGCAGCACCGGCCGCAAGCTCGATTACGCGATCATTGCCGTGCTGGCGGTCATTGTCGTGATCCTGGCGGCGAACACGCTGGTGTGGCGCAAGGGCGCCGGGCTGCAATCCAGCGACGCCGACTTTGCAGCGGCATTGGCGAAGGTTCCGGAACAGTCGCTGGCCGTGATGCCTTTGATCGACGAAGGCGACAACAAGGCCGAGCAGTATTTTTCCGATGGCATATCGGAAGACCTCATCACCGCGCTGTCGCAATTTGCCGGCCTGAAGGTGATCGGCCGGAACTCCGCGTTCCAGTTCCGCAACAGCCAGAGCAGCCCGGCCGAGATCGGCGCGCGCCTCGGCGTCGCGCACCTGCTGGAAGGCAGCGTGAAACACGACAGCAACGAAGTGCGCATCCGTGTCGAGCTGATCAAGGCCGTCGACGGCAGCACCTTGTGGTCGCAGCGCTATACGCGTCCTTATCGCGACCTGTTCAAACTTCAGGACGAAATCACCGCGGCCGTCGCCCTTGCATTGAGGGCGAAACTGCTGGAGGGCAACGGTGCCGTGCCGCAGGACGACCGCCCCCGCAGCGGCAATCTCGCGGCCTACCAGGCATACCAGCAGGGCGACTTCTTTCTCTACCGGAATACCGAAGCGGATCTGCGCAAGGCCATCGATCAATACACCATCGCGACGGGCATCGACCCACGCTACGCCGCGGCATGGTCGGGCAAGGCGTTCGCATGGGGGGCCCTTGCATCCCAGGGTTACCTCGATGCCGAGGGGGCCAGGCGCGCGTACGCCGAAGCGCGGGCAGCGGCCAACACCGCGGTCACGCTGGCGCCCGACCTCGCTACCGCACACCTTGCACGCGGTTACGTGCTGCTCTCGGCCGACCTCGATTGGGCCGGCACCCAGGCCGAATACCGGCGCGCGGCGCGGCTGGCACCGAACGACAGCCGCGCCCAATCCGGTCTGGGCAACCTTTATGCGATCCTCGGCCAGCCCCAACGCGCCGTCGAACTGACACGCCGGGCATTGGTGACGGACCCCCTCCATGCGGACTGGTACAACCTGCTTTCGCAGTACCTCACCGCACTCGGCCGCCTCGACGAAGCCGAACAGGCCGCGCGCAGGGCCGTCGAGTTCCAGCCGCAGGCCGACTACTTCCATACCCAGTTGGCGGTCATCGCCATCCAGCGCGGCGATGCCGAAGCCGCGCTTGCGTTGGCGCAGAAGGAGCCTTCGGAGGCGTGGCGGGAAGTTGCAGTCGCGATGGCGCGGCAGATCGGCAGTGACCACGCCGCTGCCGATGGCGCATTGCGGTCGCTGATCGCGAAGTTCGGCGACCTGGCGGCGTACCAGATTGCCGAGGTGTACGCGTTGCGCAACGATCCGGATGACACCTTCAAGTGGCTCGATCGGGCTTTGGAGAGCCGCGATCCCGGCATCCGCCAGTTCCTGTTCGATCCGTTCCTGCAGCGTTTCAGGGACGACCCGCGTTTCGCCGCGTTCCGGGCCAGGGCCGGCTTGACGGCGCACGACGCGACCACGGCTGCATTCGACGATCGACCGTATTGACACAGGCGGTCTGTTTGCGAACGGCGGCGTGATACGCGTACATTGTCGGCTTCGTCCGCGTCCCTCGGGAGCGGCCCAGTCCGGCTTGCCCATGACCACTTCCCCGATTCCCTCCCGCATCGCCGCCCTGCGCGGCGTGATGCGACAGCGCGGCGTCGCCGCGTGCATCGTGCCGACCGCCGATCCGCACCTGTCCGAATACCTGCCGGAACACTGGACGGCGCGCGAATGGCTGTCGGGCTTCACCGGTTCGGCGGGCACGCTGGTGGTGACGGCGGATTTCGCGGGGCTGTGGACGGACTCGCGCTATTTCTCGCAGGCCCAACGCCAACTCGCCGGCAGCGGCGTGGAACTGGTGAAGTTGAACGTGCCGCATACGCCGGAACACGTGGCGTGGTTGTGCGAACGCATGCACGCCGGCGACAAGGTCGCCTGCGCCGCGGACATGCTGTCGCTGGCCGCCGAACGTTC
>DATEKI010000104.1:0-6116 GCA_035277545.1 Rhodanobacteraceae bacterium
GTTGCGGAATATCCGCATCCAGGGCGAGTCCTCTTCCCATTCGCGCGGGTGCCAGCTCATCTGCGCGGTGCGGAAGACGCGCTCCGGGTGCGGCATCAGGATGGTCACGCGGCCGTTCGCGGCGGTGAATCCCGCGAGGCCATCGGGTGAACCGTTCGGGTTGTAGGGAAACGTTTCGGTGGCCTTGCCGCGGTTGTCCACGAAGCGCACGCACGCCGTCGCCTTGCCGGCCTTGCTGCCCTCGGCGAACACCGCGCGGCCTTCGCCGTGCGCGGTGACGACGGGAATGCGCGAACCGGCCATGCCGCGGAACAGGATCGAGCCGGCATCGAGGACTTCCAGTGTCACCAGCCGCGCTTCGTATTGCTCCGAAGCATTGCGCTGGAAGGTGGGCCAATGTTCGGCGCCCGGGATGATGGACTTCAATTGCGCCAGCATCTGGCAGCCATTGCACATGCCGACCGCGAACTTCGACGGGTCCGCGAAGAACGCCGCGAATTGTCCGCGCAGTTCGTCGTGGTACAGGATCGACGCGGCCCAGCCGCGGCCCGCGCCCAGCACGTCGCCGTAGGAAAAGCCGCCGCACGCGGCGAAACCCGAGAACTCACCCAGCTTGCGGCGGCCCGCGACCAGATCGCTCATGTGCACGTCGACCGCGTCGAAGCCCGCACGCGTGAACGCCGCGGCCATTTCGACCTGGCCGTTGACGCCTTGTTCGCGCAGCACCGCGATGCGCGGGCGCGCGCCCTTCGTGATGTACGGCGCGGCGATGTCCTCGGCGGGGTCGAACGTCAGCCTGGCGTTCACGCCCGGATCGTTGTCGTCGCAGCGCCAGTCGCGCTCGGCGTCGGCGCTGGCCGGGTTGTCGCGCAGGCGTTGCATCGCGTGGCTGGTTTCGTGCCATGCGCCGATCAGTTTCTGCCAGTTCCACTTGGCGACGGTTTCGTCGCCGCCGTACAACTTGATGCCGAGCTTGGCCTTCGGGCGCGCGATCACGCGCGTCACCGCGGCGAGGCCGTGCGTTTCGGCGAGGGCGGCGAATGCATCGTGGTCGTCCACGCGCACCTGCACCACCGCGCCGAGTTCCTCGTTGAACAGCGCGCGCAGCGCGCTGTCGGCCCAGCCGTCGAGGAACACCTCGAGCCCGCAGTGGCCGGCAAATGCCATTTCCAGCAGCGCCACGATCGCGCCACCGTCGGAGCGGTCGTGGTAGGCGAGCAGCAGGTTCTTTTCGCGCGCGGCACGGATGGTGTCGAACAGGCCGCGCAGGCGTTCGGGATTCTCGAAATCGGGCGGCACGCCGCCGCCGCGTTCGTAGGCCTGCGTCAACACCGATCCGCCGAGGCGGTCGCGGCCGGCGCCGAGGTCGATGAGCCACAGTTCGGTGTCGCCGGCATCCATCCGGATCTGCGGCGTCAATGCGCCGCGCACGTCGCCCACGCGCGCGAATGCGCTGACGATCAGCGACACCGGCGCGATGGTGCGCTGTTCGCGATCGCCGTCGCGCCACAGCGTGCGCATCGACAACGAATCCTTGCCGACCGGAATCGAAATGCCGAGCGCGGGGCAGAGTTGCAGCGACACGGCCTGTACCGCGTCGAACAGCGCGGCGTCCTCGCCGGCGTGTCCGATCGCGGCCATCCAGTTCGCGGACAAGCGGATTTCCTCCAGCTTGTCCACGGGCGCCGCGATCAGGTTGGTGATCGCTTCGCCCAGCGCCATCCGCGCGGACGCCGCGCCATCCAGCACCGCGATCGGTGAACGTTCGCCCATCGCCATCGCTTCGCCTGCGTAACCTTCGAAGTCGGCCAGGGTCAGCGCACAATCCGCCACCGGCACCTGCCACGGGCCGACCAGCTGGTCGCGCGCGCACAGGCCGCCGACGCTGCGGTCGCCGATGTGGATCAGGAACGCCTTGCCCGCGACCGCGGGCATGCGCAGCACGCGCTCGATCGCGTCGTCGAGGCCGATGCCCGTGAGGTCGGGGATGATGTCGAGTTGCGGCTTGACGCGCGTCGCGTCGCGCTGCATGCGCGGCGGCTTGCCGAGCAGGACGCTGAGTTCCATGTCGATGACGCGCGGATCGCGTTGCGAGCGCACGCGCAGGCGTTGTTCCCGCGTTGCGGTGCCGACCACGGCGGACGGGCAGCGCTCGCGCTCGCAGATTGCGCGAAACGCGTCGAGGTCGGTGGGCTTCACGCCCAGCACGTAGCGTTCCTGCGACTCGTTGCACCAGATCTGCATGGGCGAGAGTTGCGGATCGTCCAGCGGCACGGCATCGAGGTCGATCTCGCCGCCGACGCCGGAGTCGTGCAGCAATTCCGGGATCGCGTTCGACAGGCCTCCCGCGCCGACGTCGTGGATCGCGACGATCGGGCTGGCGTCACCCGCCGCGCAGCATGCGTCGATGACTTCCTGGCAGCGCCGCTGCATCTCCGGGTTGTCGCGTTGCACCGATGCGAAATCCAGCGCCTCGCTGGACGCGCCCGCCGCCATCGACGACGCCGCGCCGCCGCCGAGGCCGATCAGCATCGCCGGTCCACCCAGCACGATCACCGCGTCGCCGGGGCTGAGTTTGTTTTTCTTCACCAGCATCGGCCGCACGTTGGCGACGCCGCCCGCCAGCATGATCGGCTTGTCGTAGCCGTGGCGCATGCCGGGCCTGGCGGTTTCCAGTTCGAACGTGCGGAAATACCCGGTGAGGCACGGACGCCCGAATTCGTTGTTGAAGCCGGCCGCGCCGAGCGGACCGTCGCGCATGATTTCGAAGGCACTGGCGACACGCGGCGGCAACGGGCGCTCCGTCTCCCATGGCCGCGGCAGGTTCGGAATGCGCAAGTGCGAAACCGAAAAGCCGACCAGGCCTGCTTTCGGCTTGCCGCCGCGCCCGACCGCGCCTTCGTCGCGGATTTCGCCGCCGGAACCGGTGGCCGCGCCCGGCCACGGTGAAATCGCGGTCGGATGGTTGTGGGTTTCGACCTTGATCGCGTACGGGATCGCTTCGGCATGCGCGCGCCAGACGCCATCGGCATCGGCGAAGAAGCGCGCGCCGCTGGAACCTTCGATCACTGCCGCGTTGTCGCTGTACGCCGACAGGGTGTAGGCGGGCGACATCTTGTCGGTGTGGCGGATCATCCCGAACAGGCTGGACGATTGTTTCTCGCCATCCACCGTGAAGTCTGCGTTGAAGACCTTGTGCCGGCAGTGTTCGGAATTCGCCTGCGCGAACATCACCAGTTCCGCATCGGTCGGGTCGCGGCCGAGCTTCGCGTAGTTGCCCGCGAGGTAATCAATCTCGTCCGACGCAAGCGCCAGGCCCAGGGCGCCGTTCGCGCCCTGCAGGGCGGCGCGCGCATCGTTGCCGAGCGCGACCGCTTCCAGTGGTGCGGAATCGCCGCGCAGGAATATGCGCCGGGCATCGGCCAGGTTCAGCAGCACCGATTGCGTCATCGGGTCATGCAACGCGTTGGCGATGGCCGCGAAGGCGGGATCGTTCGGGCCGGGCAGCTTTTCGATCAGGAATGCTGTGCCGCGCTCGACGCGCGGAACATCGATGCCCACGTGGTGCACGATGTCGGTGGCTTTCGACGACCACGGCGACAGCGTGCCCAGCCGTGGCACCACCCACAGCGACGCGTCCGCGGGCGGCGCTTCGGTGGCGTCGAGGACGTCGGCAAGGCGTTTGTGCAACGCGGGCGCCAGCGGCGACTCCGCTGCGACGAAATACACGTAGCGCGCGCCGCGTACGCGCGTGCCCTTGGCGATCGCGGCGAGGCGCTGGTTGAGCCGGTCGAGACGGAAATCCGACAGGGCGCTGCGCCCGTCGAGGACGATCATGGCGATGGGGACCACGGCCGGAGGGAGCCGCGCATTATAGATGCGATCGCCGCTGATCGCCTCCAGCGCATGGGTCGCAGGCGCCCGGCGTCGACCAATACGGCCGTTGCGAGGCTGCATGGCGTGGACGACATTCCCCACGCCCGCGGCGTGCTCCCTTCGCTTGCGAAGGGGGATCGAGGGATGGCTCCGGCTTGCGCGCTTGCGGGGCGCACCTCGACGAGATCCGGATCGTCCTTCCATGACCTGTTGTCAAACAGCGCTTCGGTCAGGGCGATCGCGCGGCGCGCTCCGCATGCACGGTCTGCAGGCGCCGCAACAATTCCTGCGGATCGACGTAGCCCCCCAGCACCACGCCGTTGTCGGCGATGACGGTGGGCGTGCCATCGACGCCGAGGTCCACGCCAAGGTTGAAGTCGTGCGCGACGGGCGATTGGCAGGTCGCGTTACGCGGCGGCCGGCCTTCGAACGCGTGTGTCAACGCCGCCTGCCGGTCGGCCGCACACCACACGTCCACGGCCTTCTGCGCCGAAGGCGTGCCGAGGCCGGTGCGCGGCCAGAACAGGTAATCGACCGCGATGCCGAGCTTGTTGATCTCCGCCATGTTGGCGTGGAACGCGCGGCAGTAGGGGCAATCGACATCGGTGAATACCGTGACCGTGTATTTCGGTTTGGCCGGTGCGTAGCGGATCATCTGGCCGGGCTGCAGTTTCGCGATCGCGTCGCGGCGCAAGCGATCCATCGCCAGGGCGTTGAGCGGCGAGCGATTCCTGATGTCGTACGCATCACCCTGGATGACGTAGCGGCCGTCGCCGGTCAGGTACAGCACCTGGCCGTTCGCGATGGCTTGATACAGGCCGGCCATCGGCGTGGACGTGATCGCCTGGACGCGCGCGCCGGGTGCCATCTGCGCGAGCGCCGCGGTGATGGCAGCGCGCACCGCCGGCGCGACGGTGGTGGCCGGCGCGGGGGCAGCGGCTGCGTTCGCGATGGCGGCGTGGCGGTCGGACGAACAGGCGCTCAGCGCGAACAGAGCCAGTGCGAGCGCGCAAACAAGTTTCTGCATGGTGTTTCGTGGACCGCGACGAACGCGCCGTGTGGATGACGCGATGCTAACACGCGGTCATGGCCGCAACCGTGCCGCCATGCGGGTGTTTCGAAATGCCAGTCACCGACGGTCGCCGGATTCCATTGGTCGCCCCGGCGAAGGCCGGGACCCGGTGCTTCGCATGGCCGGATGCCGGCCTTCGCCGACATGACGAGGTTCGCTCCGTCGCCTGCGTACGCTCAGAATGTCAGCCACCAGCAGCCGTCGGATTCGACGAGGCCGAAATCGCGGGTCGTGCCGTCGACGCCGCCGGTGGAAATGCCCATGCCGGTTGGCGGCGACGCGACACTGGAGGGGCTGGCGGGCCCATCACCTGCGTTGACGGGTGGTGGTCCGTAATAAGCGTCCGCGAATGGCGGACCCGTCGCGTGCGTGAACGCGATGCCGGTCAATGGTTGCTTCAGCCATGCCGCGAGCGAGCGCAAGGTGGTGCGCGCGGAGCCCTGGTCCATCCCGCGCCAGAGGATCAATCCCGCCAGCTGGTTCACGTCGCGTGCGGCGAAGGCACGGGCGGTGGCCTGTCGCAACGCTTCCGGCGAAGCAGCACACAGCGCACTGAAACCGGCGCCCGGGACAGGCGTGCTCGTTCCCGGCGCCGGCGCAGGTGTTCCGCACGGCTGCCCGGAAAAGACCGGTTCGCCGTGCGGGCCGATGCAACGGTAAACCGGCTGGGTATGCTGCGCGTGGGCAAGCGGCGCGCACACAAGCAGCGCGAGCAGCCACAGGATTTTTGGCAGCAAACCCATCGCGCGAGTGTAGGGGGGCTCGACCCGCCGTTGGCACGGCCCGTGGTGGCGGGTTGAAACCCGCCCTACGGCGTATCGTCGAGACGTTGAAGGACCGCCATCGTCGCGCGCGCGCGATTCAAGGTGTAAACGTGCAGGCCCGGTGCGCCGCCTTCGAGAAGCCGGCGGCACATCGCCGCGACCACGTCGGCGCCGAATTCGCGCACGGATTCCGCGTCATCGCCGAACGCCAGCATGCGCTTGCCGATCCAGCGCGGGATTTCCGCGCCGCACATTTCCGAGAAACGCCGCAGTTGCGCGAAGTTCGCGATCGGCATGACGCCCGGCACGATGGGAATCGTGACCCCGGCCGCGCGCGCATCATCGACGAAGCGGAAATAGGCATCCGCGTTGAAGAAGTATTGCGTGATCGCGCCGTCCGCGCC
>DATEKI010000105.1:0-4613 GCA_035277545.1 Rhodanobacteraceae bacterium
CAGTTCCTCGCCATCGACCTTGACCTCGGTGCCGGAGTACTTGCCGAACAGCACCTTGTCGCCGGCCTTGACCGCCATCGGGCGGACCTTGCCGTCTTCCTGGATCTTGCCGGTGCCCACGGCGACCACTTCGCCCTTGATAGGCTTTTCGGTCGCGGTGTCGGGGATGACGATGCCGCCGGCGGACTTGGTTTCCGCCTCGAGGCGCTTGACGATGACGCGGTCGTGCAAAGGACGAAGCTTCATATCGACTCCAGCTTGCATAGGGATGAAGAAGGGGTACGTTGTTAGCACTCAACAACGTCGAGTGCCAATTGTAGGGCCGGAAACCCCGGTTTCAAGAGCCGCCCCCTCAATCGGCCTGCGCAGGCGCAGGGCGAAGCCGAATACCCTCTTCCGCAGGAAGGGGAAGGCGAACACCCCTTCGGGACGAAGGGATCGCCACGCGTGCCGTCCGGCACCCGGGGCGGGGGATGAGGGGCCTTGCGGTACGCTGTCCCCATGTCCCAACCCCTGCTCTGCCTTTCCACCTGCCCCGATGCCGAGACGGCGTCGGAAATCGCCCGCGCACTGGTCGAGGAAAAACTGGCCGCCTGCGTGAACCGGGTGCCGGGCGTCGTGTCCACCTATCGCTGGCAGGGCGAAATCCACGAGGACACAGAGATGCTGTTGATCATCAAGACCACGCGCGAACGCTTCGATGCCTTGCGCGAGCGCTTGGTCGAGCTGCATCCCTATGAGCTGCCGGAACTCGTGGCGCTGGAAATTGCCGAAGGATTGCCGGGGTATCTCGACTGGCTGGCGCACGAAACCGCCAACCCGTGAGTGGCGGCTCCTGCATCGGCCTGCGAGAATTTCCCGATTCCCCGGAAGCTTTTGAACCGGCGCCGCTGCGTGGTGCACTCAACCAGAGATTGCCCGCGCGTCTTGCAAAGCAGTTGGAGCGCGGCTCGTTTTTCCATTTGGTCATCAACATGTCAGCCGTCCGCCGATTTCCCTCGCCCCTGATCCTGCTCGCGACGTTGCTGCTCGCCGCCACGGGCGCGTTTGCGCAGAGCACCAGTCCCGGCGGCGGTCTGCTCCCGGTGACGCAGGCGTTCGCGCTGAAGCCGACCATCGCGAAGCCCGGCACGATCGCACTGCACTTCGACATCGCACCGCATTACTACCTGTATCGCGGCCGCATCCACGCGAAGATCCTGACGCCGGGCGTCACGGCCGGCGCGCTGCAGACCCCCGCGGGCATCAAGGAGCATGACCCTTACCTCGGCGACGTCGAGATTTATCACGAGGCCGTCGATGCATCGCTGCCCTACAGCGCGGCCGGCGCGCCGCCCGCAACCCTGAAGGTGGAAGTGGAGTATCAGGGTTGCCACGAAATCGAACCCAAGATCTGCTATCCCCCGAACACCGAAACCTTCACCCTGCCAACTTCCGGCGGCGGACCGATCGGTGCGGCCGGCGGCGGCAATGCGATCAACGGCGGCGCGCCGCGCGATTCGATTACCGCGTCGCTGGCGACGGGTGCCGGGTCATCTGCACAAGCCGTGCAGGATTCGACGGCACAAAATGCCGACGGGATCGGAATGGGCCTGGCACTCGCACTGTTGCTGGCGTTCGTCGGCGGGTTGATCCTCAACCTCATGCCGTGCGTGTTGCCGGTGTTGGCGATCAAGGCGGTCGGCGTGCTGGAAAGCGGTGAGTCGCGCCAGCGCGCGCGCACCGACGCGCTCGCCTACGCGGCGGGCGTGATCGCGACCTTTCTGGCGATCGGATTGGCAATCCTCGGCCTGCGCGGCGCGGGCCACGCGGTCGGCTGGGGGACGCAGCTGCAACAGCCGCTGATCGTCGCGGTACTCGCCTGCGTGCTGTTCGCGGTGGGGCTGTCGATGTCGGGCGTGGCGTCGTTCGGATCGCGGCTGGGAAATGTCGGCAGCACACTGACCAGTCGCGGCGGCGCTGCGGGGCACTTCTTCACGGGCGTGCTGGCGGTGATCGTCGCCAGTCCCTGCACCGCGCCGTTCATGGGCGTGGCGCTGGCCTACGCGTTCGTCGCGCCCGCCGCGCACGAATTGCTGGTGATGCTGGTACTGGGCATCGGGCTGGCATTGCCGCTCACGCTTGTCGGTCTGGTCCCGGCGTTGGCGCGGCTGCTGCCCAAACCCGGCCGCTGGATGGAAACGCTGAAACAGATCCTCGCGTTCCCGATGTACTTGTCGGCGGTGTGGCTGGTGTGGGTATTGGCGCACCAGCGCGGCGCGGACGCGGTGGCACTGGTATTGGTTGCGATGGTGTTGCTGGCCGCGGCGTTCTGGTGGCATGGCCGAGGTGGCCCCGCGCACAGGCTGGGACACGTGTTCACGCTTGTGCTCGCGCTGGCCGGGCTGGCTTCGCTTTACACCATCACCCGTATCGCGTCGCCCATGCACGCGACCGCGCCGGACGGCAACAGCGTGGCTTTCAGTCCCGCGAAACTGCAGTCACTGCGTGATGCCGGTACGCCGGTGTTCGTGGACATCGGCGCCGACTGGTGTGTCACCTGCAAGGCCAACGAATACGCGGTGCTGGACACGCAGGGCTTCCGCGACCTGCTCGCACAAACCGGGGCGGTCTACATGAAAGGTGACTGGACCGATGTCGATCCCCAGATCGGCGCTTACCTCAAGCAGTTCCATTCGCCGGGCGTCCCGCTGTATGTCGTGTATCCGCGCGGCGGTGGTGCGGGCCACGCACTGCCGACGGTGCTGACCGCGTCGCTGGTCCGCAACGCATTGGTCCATGCCGACCTGGAGCCCGCGGCGCAATGATGGATCGCCGCACGATCCTGATCCTCGCCCTTGCCTGCCTTGCCGCCTTCGGCGGCTGGTGGCTGCAATACCGCATGGACAACGCGATGCCGGACCAGCCGCCCGCACCGGCAGGCGTCAAGGCGCTGGCGGTGGGCGATGCGGCCAGCAGCTACACGTTGCCCGACCTGCAAGGCCACCCCACCACGCTCGCGAAGTGGCACGGCAGGATCGTGTTGCTGAACTTCTGGGCCAGCTGGTGCGTGCCTTGCCTCAGGGAAATGCCGATGCTGGCGCAATTCCAGCGTGACCACGCGGCCGATGGGATGCAGGTGGTCGGCGTGGCGATGGAGCAGCCTCTGTCGGCGTCGGCGTTCGTGAAGCGCGTGGACGTCGGTTATCCCATCCTGACCGGCATCGACGCCGACCCGGTGCCCACGACGGTATTCGGCGATACCGCAGGTTTGTTGCCCTACAGCGTGCTGATCGGCCGCGACGGACGCATCCTGGAAACCAGATTGGGACCCCTGGACCAAGGGCTGCTCGACGATTGGCTGAAGGAAGGCACGACCGGCAACCCCTGAAACGCGCAAGCAACTTCGCCAAACTCCGGCGATACATCCGACATCGCTGGACAAACCGTGAATGACAGTTCAGACTTCGCGGCTTCGGCCACCCGGCCCCAGGCTTTTTCGAGTGTGGCGAAGATCCTCGTCCTGCACGGTCCCAACCTCAACCTGCTCGGCGAACGCGAGCCGGAGGTCTATGGCCACGCCACGCTGGCGGATATCGACACCGCATTGAGGCGCCAGGCCGAAACGGCCGGCCATACCCTGACCTGCTATCAATCGAACGCCGAGCATGAGCTGATCGACCGCGTGCAGGTAGCCAAGCGGGATACGACCGCCTTCATCCTGGTCAACCCGGCTGCCTTCACCCACACCTCGGTGGCGCTGCGTGACGCGCTGGCCGCCGTGGCGATCCCGTTCATCGAGATACATCTTTCCAACCCGCACGCGCGCGAAGCGTTCCGCCACCAGTCGTACTTCTCCGACCTTGCGGTCGGCGTGATCGCCGGTTTCGGCGCGGACAGCTACCGCTATGCACTGGACGCCGCGATCAAGCGGCTGGCCGGCGCCTGATCCCCATCCGTACACAGCGAGACCGACATGGATCTCAGAAAAGTCAAAAAGCTCATCGAATTGCTGGAAGAATCGAATCTCTCGGAACTGGAGATCAAGGAAGGCGAGGAAGTCGTCCGGCTGTCGCGCTTTCCGACCGCCGGTGCCATTGCGCCGCAGGTCATCGCCGCACCGGCACCCGTCGTCGCCGCGCCTGCGGCGGCACCCGCGCCGACCGCAACGTCGGCGCCCACCGCGAGCGCCACTCCGCCGGAACCGGGCTTGCCCGCGGGCACGGTCGTGCGCTCGCCCATGGTCGGCACTTTCTACGCGGCATCGTCGCCAGGCGCCGAGGCGTTTGTGAAGGTCGGCCAGCAGGTCAAGGTCGGCGATCCGCTGGGCGTGATCGAAGCGATGAAGATGTTCAACCAGATCGAAGCCGAAGTCGCCGGCACCGTGGTCGCCATCGTGGCCGAGAACGGCCAGGCGGTGGAGTTCGATCAACCGTTGTTCGTGATCGGCTGATGCCCATGCTGGACAAAGTATTGATCGCCAATCGCGGCGAAATCGCGCTGCGCGTGTTGCGTGCCTGCCAGACCATGGGCATCAAGACCGTCGCGGTGCACTCCACGGCCGACAGCAACCTCAAGCACGTGGGCATGGCGGATGAATCCATTTGCATCGGCCCGGCGCCTTCCGCAAAGAG